>WAMZ01000032.1 GCA_015522055.1 Candidatus Geothermarchaeota archaeon | reverse complement strand
TTCTGAATATATCCTGTCCTGTGATGTATCCATATTTCATTATTCATATATAGCATATATATTAGATATTAATTCAATTATGTCACGACTAAACTATCATAAACTGGAATTTAGTATAATTGGATAGGGTGGGGTGGCTCGCTGAAGGTGGTTTGATTGCCTATACACTTTAATGCTGGTATATATGCATTGAGCTTAGTAGTGCTTGCATATGAGATTTATAAAGTTTTGGCTAGGGAGTATGCCCCACGTGATAAGTTATTCATGGTTGGTTATCTAGCCCCCGTCTTGGGTGGTTTTATATATGTTTATTCTTTCCTAGTTGATGACTTCGCTCTATATGATGTATATACATATTCTTCTCGCTCGGCCGATGTCATTACGAAACTAGCTTCTTCCTGGAGTAGCAATGGTGGTTTTATTATCTGGATGCTGATGTCCCTATCCATTATCTTGATATATATAAGATTGAGTGTTGTTCCAAGGGTTTATGAGGGGGGTAAACGGAGTACACATGTCTTCGTCTTAGTTTCTAACGTCTCTCTGGCTATACTGATCCTAGCAATATTCTCATCGGATTCGTTCAAGATGTTTAGTATATCTCCATCCGATGGATTGGGGTTGAACCCCCTTCTCAAGACTTTCTGGAATTATATTCATCCACCGAGTTCATTCCTTGCATATGCTTTTACATTGGTAGTGGCTATTTGGGCCTTCAGTGGTTTCCCAGAATATGGCCAGAGGCTCCTGGCCTCGGTCTCATGGCTTCTACTCACCATGGCTAATTTTCTAGGGGGTGTGTGGAGCTACTTTACCCTAGGCTGGGGTGGGTATTGGGCATGGGACCCTGTTGAGACCGCCTTACTCATCCCCTGGATTGTATTGACCGCATATTTTCATGGTATGTATTTCGGGCCTCTCTTTAGGAAGGCGCTCCTGGTTTTAGCTGGTTTCACTGTAGCTTTCGCTGGCTTTATAACAAGGGGTGGAGCGGTCTCTCCGTTACATGGATTTACAGGTGTGTCCTGGACAGCATTTATACTTCTTGTCCTTGGTATACCTTTCATTATATATGCACTCAGGCTATTTAGGGAGGCGAATTACGATATCTTCATAGAGTCTATTAATAATACATATGAATTTTCCATGAATATGACGACGGTTTCGTTGATGGGCATCTTCCTTGTATTGATATCGGGTCTTGCAACCCAGGCTCTATACTCGGTCTTTATGGGTAGGGATATACAAATCAGTGTCAATTACTACAATTTCCTGAGTACACCATTTGTATACATATTTCTAATATTTCTGTCTGGATGTACATTGGACTACCTATATGGGAGGACTAGAGACTTTTCAATAAATATTATTGCACCAACCATCGTAATATCACTGATTATGGGGCTATTGGCGGGTTTGAGGATTATAGTTTTCTCCCCCCTATCCAGTATCTATACAAATATAGTTATTGCGTTGCTGCTACCGCCTGCTGTAATATCACTGATATCAGCGTTTATACATTTCTCTAGGACATTATTGCATAGGATTTATTATAAGGTTGGGCTAAGGATTCTACACATCTCTATACCTCTTATGATGGTTGCTATTCTCCTTAGCGGCCCCTTCGCCTATAACCAGGGTTATTTCAAGAATATATTGTTGTCGTCGGCGGCACCTGTATATGTATCTGGGGTTGGTATTTATATTGATGGCGTGGAGTTTAGGGGCCCGATTGGGTGGGTCGCTATCCCGGGCGCCGAATCGATACCCGGTGCACCGACCGTCCCTGATGAGGTTGAGTGCATTGTTTATGTATCTGCTGGTGATGCTGGACAGAAGATTCCTGTAAAGGCTAGGTTTAGCTTCTCCGAGTTTCTTAAAGGTAGGGATGGTATTGTGCCTGAGCCGACTGTAATTAATCTGGGGCTTGACGAGCTATACATAGTATTGGTTAGAACATCTGTTATGCGTGACCTATATATGTATTATGCATCGATTATAAATGGCTTATTGATGAAAGCTGGGGATAATATGACTAAAACAATATACTCTCATGTATTTATTTTCCTGGCTAGTAGGCTTGGTGTAGATCCAAACACATTTTATATGGGTGTCTTGAATTGGAGTGAGTCGTCCTCCAACATTAGAAATAATGTATTGGCACATATTAAGATAGTTCCTAAGGTTGGTTTGCTATGGTTATCTGGAGCCCTATTATTAATAGGTGAAGCGGCTACAATTATAGTAGAGAGTCCGATTGGGGAGAGGTTGAGGGGGTATGAGGAGTAAAATAATGTATTTATTGATAATATTCCTTGTCTTGGATCTTGCTACACTTACCTATGCCGTATTATATGGTGGTTATCCTCCATATTTACCTGGTGGTGGAGATCCTACATCATATAGGATACTATATATTCATGTCCCTATAGCCTGGATCATGTACTTCTCCTTCACCGTAGGTCTTATTGCCAGTATATTATATCTTTGGGGTAATAATGTCAAGTATGATGAGGTTGCATTCAAGGGGATAACGCTGGGAGTTATTTATGGTGTCCCTGCTATAGTTACTGGGATGCTGTGGGCAAATGAGGTGTGGGGATCCCCGTGGAACTGGGATCCTAGGCAGACCTCCACATTAGTTTTACTACTAGCCTATGTTGGCTATCTTGCTTTGAGGGCCTCGATTCCCGATGTAGATAGAGCCAGGGTAGTTTCCTCGGCGTATTCGGTTGCAGCGTATGTTACGCTACCAATTAGCTATGTCTCGGCTATATTGTTTAGGAGCCTCCATGAACAGTTGCCTGGGCAGCCTATCTCTGGTGATATGGTGGTGATACTCGTCATAAGGGTTCTTGTTGCGTTCATACTCTATCTAACGATTCTATATATTTATTATAAATCTGGATTATCGGGAGGTGGGGAGTAGATGTATTGGGGTGTGTATGTAGCCGCCATTATTTATGTACTTACTGTTGGGATAAGTATATATTTGGCTAGGAGGCGTGGGGGTGGTCGTTAGATGCTTGGGGGTAAAGCCAAGATAATATTCCTCGTTGTACCATTAATTATAGTATTTATTGCAATAGGTCTAGTTGGTCTATATTCCTCAAACTATCTGAGTGTATCGGATCTCCGTAGTTTCAATGAGCCCGTCAAGGTAACGGTTATGGGTAATGTCACTAAGGGGTCTGTGAGGATGTTATCGGACGCAGTTACATTCGTAATTACAGATGGAGACTATAGTGTCAAGGTATATTATCCAAGTATTGTCCAGCTCGATAACTCCACCAACTTTGCCCAAGTGACTGTTGAGGGGATATATTATCCGGATCAGAACCTAATTAATGCTACCAATGTATTATTCAAATGTCCATCTAAGACGCAGATAGAGATGTATAACCAGACATCTAGTGAGTAGGGCCTATTGGTGAATATTGTTGGATATGGGATCCCCACCCCTGCGTCTAGAGAATATTGGGAAAAGATATGGTGATAACTGGGTTCTCAAGAATCTGAATCTAACATTTGATGGGCCGGGTCTATATGCCATTTATGGTGATAATGGTAGCGGTAAAACAACTTTTATAAAGATATGTAGTGGACTATTAAAACCAAGCTCAGGTAGAGTATATGTATATGGTGACCCGGTGGAGTATGGTGGTTGGGATAAGAGGCTGGTGAATGCCCTACTGCATGAGAATGTTATGTATGATGAGTTGACTGTTAGGGAGAATCTAGACTTTTATCTCGGGATATATGGATTTGGGTCATTAGAAGAGGCTGAATATGCTTATAAGGCATTTGAATCACTGGGTTTGTCTAGATATCTAGATTATAGACTTTCAAGCCTCTCATATGGATGGCGTAAGAGGGCTAATATCGTTAGATGCTTGATAAATAGCCCTAAAATACTATTCCTAGATGAGCCGACTATAGGGCTCGATGTAGATGCGACATCGAGGCTTGTAGAGTTGCTAAGTGAGTATTCTCTAAATAATTTAGTTATTTTTACTGTATCGGATGCCGAGGACCTTAAACAGTTCATTGAATTAAGTAGTGTTGATGTAGAGGTTTTTAGATTGGAAGATGGGGGTCTTAAGCATTGGCGGGTAAGATATTGAGTCTGATATACAAGGATTTTAGGGTTGAGCTGCGGAGAAAGCATGAGATTTTAGCATCCCTCGCCTTTGTATCGGTCGCTTCGCTCGCTATGTCCCTATTTGCATATAGAAGCCTTATACCCGAGTTCGTCGTCCCATCACTTTGGTTATTTACATTGTTTATTGGAATATTTGTGAGCATGATTACATTCATATCAGAGTATGATAAACATACTCTTGAAGGGCTTAGACTGCTACCAATTAGGCCATCAACAATATTCTTCGCTAAAACCATATATAGTTACTTGATAACCCTTTTCGAGTCCTTAGTGGCACTTATAATGCTATCGATCTTTTCATCTACATATATCTTGTTCAAGCCTGAGATAATAGTTGTCCTACTATTGTTTACACTATACATATCGAGTATATCTTCCTTTACATCTATGCTTGTCATGTATTCCGAGGGTAGGAGCTTCTTAATTCCAGTGCTAATCTTTATCTTGAGTGTCCCTATGCTCCTGCCATTGGTGTCGGTCAGCATGCCTATGATACCATTCAATATAATGGATGTCTACCTATTGTTGGCGGGCACATCCTCATTCTTCTTCGTGGCCCTCGCTCTCTCCGAATATGTCCTTGAGGTGTGACGGATGCTGAGGGCTGAGATTATAGATGGGGATCGGCCTAGAATCTCGATAAAGTATGTCAATGACCTTGATAGAGAGGTTGTATTACCTAATCCAGCCCCCTTTGAGATATTGAGTATTGATGGTAAGGTTCTATATAGCCCAGTGTCTCCCCAGGTTATCAAGACTGTGGCTCCTGGAGACATGCTTGTCTGGGAGGTGGACCTAGCTGACCTGGAAGATATGGAGGCAAACGTATTGGTAGTTAG
>WAMZ01000031.1 GCA_015522055.1 Candidatus Geothermarchaeota archaeon | reverse complement strand
ATATAGGCTTTACAATATAATGTCTCCACCTCTCCCCCTCCATCTCAACCTCTACACGCTCAACCCTTAGTCCCAGAGGCTCAATAAACTTATTAAACTCCTCGATAACCTCCTCATAATTCCTACCCAAATACCTCTCCAACTCCCACTCCTTACACCCTGGATACCTATGCCTCCTAAAGAACAGTAAGTACGCCAGCCTACCAAACTTTACAGATTTATCCCTCGCCACCACCCATCACCACAACAATACTAGATGGATTCCTAAACACAAGCCTACTATCCCTAGGCCTAATAAAAATCTTCTTCTTAAGCCTATCAATCTTTACATCCACCCAGCCCTCGCTAATCAAGAAGCTAACCGCATAAGCCCTTAGTAGGGGCCGCTCCCCCCTATATACAAATTCAAAATAATCTATAAACTGCTCGCCAGCCACCCTCCTCAACTCATCCAACAACTCAGCCGTATAACTAGCCAGGTCAACAGGCTCCCTGAAAAGCTCAGGCGATATATCAAACTCCACATCCATCAACCTAGGCCTAATCCGCTCTCTCTCCCCCAGATCCAGTAGGTTGATAAAGTATGTAAAGGCCTCATCCAACAACTCCTGATCCATATACTCCAGCTCCATAATAGGCCTCCAGGCCGCCGCCAAAACCGTGACTAAATCCTCCTCACCCAACTTCTCGGCAGCCATCCTAACCAGAAGCCTATTAAGATAGATCCCATAGCCACGGTCACGGAGCTTCCTGCTCTGCGCCTCCAGGATAGTTATCAAGCCATGTAGTGCCCTAACATCTAAGAGCAGTAAATCGATAAAACCCTCATCGAAAGCCTCAACCTCACCTAGCCTCTCCAGGAACCTACCCACATCCACATCAAATGGGTCCAGCCTCCCCTCAGCCACGCTAATCGCAAGGTCTATAATCCTCTCATAAATCTCTGTATCCCTAGCCCTCTTCCTCAACAACCTCACCCAAAACCTTTGGCACAGACTGGCCCTCATACTTCTGGACAATAATTATACTTGCATCCCTATAGGCGTCGGAGATATATCCAGGGGTTATAACTATATATTGCTCCTCACGCCCCCTCATCAAATCAATTATATAATTCATAATCAAGTCCCTATTCCTAGGATCCATATGCACATCAAACTCATCGACAGCCCTAAATGGAGACGCTATATACTTCTGCATAGCTATGAGGAAACTCATCGAGGCAACGGTCCTCTCACCACCACTCTTGGAATATACATCGAGTATGGTAGGCTCAATCCCCCCAAACCCGACATATAGCTCTAGACCAGCGTTATCAACATCCTCCACATTTATCAACTTAGCATAGCCCGAGCCATTCAATCCCGAGAGAATAGATTTATATTCCGCTGATACCCTCTCAACATAGCTACTCACAACCTCCCTCCACTTCCTAATACGTTTCTCCAACTCCCTAGTAGCCATAGCCTTATCCCTAAGAACCTTCTCCATCCTCCTCTTAGTATCCTCATGGAGCTCCAAGTAATACTTATATGTATCCTCAACACTCTCATCCACATCCCTATAATCATTAAGCCTAGCCTTAGCCACACGTATATCAGCCAATATATCTTGAATAGCCCTATCCGTCTCCACAGCCTCACCCATAGCCTCGGCCTCGGCCCTCAAGGCCTTAACCCTACCCTCCATATCCTTGATCTCCCCCTCAATAGCCCTGATACTCTTCTCCAACTCATCCACCTTATATGACGCGAGGGCCTCCCCACCCCTAACAGAGCCATATGTATGAAAGAGCTCACCGATCTTCTCTAGATAGCCTGTGAAAGACCCTGGTGAGACCTCAGCCCCAGCCCGCAACCCATATATCGCATCGTTAAGAGCAGCCTGTAGATCCTCCAAAACCCTATTAAACTCTATCTCGACATCCCTAACCCTCTTCCTAAACCTCATCAAATTTATCTTCTCATTATGGAGATCCTCCTCCAACCTAGATAGCCTATCCCTAAGCCCCATCAGGTCATTATACGCCTTAAAGTACTTGCTCCAAGCCAGCTCCCTATATAGATATTCAATCCTCTCCTCAAGCCCCCTCTTCTCTAGAAGCCTATTATATAACGCCTCCCACTTCCTAAGCGACTCCTCCACACTCTTCAAAATACCCCTGATCTCCTCCTCCTCGCTAGAGACCATCCTGAGCTTCTCCCTGGCATCTATGATCCTCTCCCTATACTCACTAATACCCAAGGCATCCTCAAACAGCCTAAGCTTCTCACGGGGATCCAGGAAGGCAAATACCTCAATCATATTCTGGTGCATAATGATCAACATGTTATTCGGGTTTATACCAGCCCCCCTAAGTAGATTCTCCACCTCCGCCTTACTAGCAGATTTATAGTTAATATGATACATGTATTGACCATCTCTACGTAGAACCCTAGTTATGGTTACCTCGTCACCCCTGATATATGGGAAGGGCTTCCCCCCATCGGGACTATTATCTAGGGTGACTGATACAATTGCATAGTCTTTACCCACCCTAATCAAGTCAGCCAGCCTACGCCCCCTCTCAGTATGGGATAGACCGAGAGCAACCGATATACCAAGCAATATACTAGATTTACCGGCTCCATTAGGCCCGGTAATTATATTAAGGCCGGGTGAGAATGGTATCCTCGAATATTCATGCGACATAAAGTTCTCAAGAACAACCTCCTTTATTATAGCCTTACCCATAATCAATCCACCGGATACTCACTATATAAAATATCTCTAAAAGCCTCTAATTGATTTATCTTAACCCCCATAAACTCAGCTGCAGATACTACATTAACACCAACATCAGATAAAAATCTTTCCAACCAAACCCTATAATCCCTATCCCTAAGCAGATGGTGGTCGATAACCAATGTATATAGACTATCTAAATTACCGATGAGCCGCCTCAAACCCTCGCCACAAATATCCGCAACGGCCTCATCAAACCTGGAGCCAATGAGATATGTAACCGGCCCATCCATATAAATTAGATTGGGATCCTTCGATACAATGTAACTAAATATATCCTCATCTATAAATGACTCGACATCGCTAGTATACAGGAATCTATAGCCAGCATACTCCATATAAACCATAACCACATAACCCAGCCTCTCATCAGGCCCATGCCTAAATGGCGGCGAAAACTCGATATATAGGCCTCCAAGGTCTATGGTGGAGCCCTCACAAACATTTATATCGACAGCTACATCGAGCTCCTCAAACCTATGGAGTAGGAAGTGGCTCCTCCTAATCTGGCTAGGGTTTATATTGTTGTCTGGGTCCTTCAAATAGAGAGTCTTACCTCCATACACCTCCTCAAGGTCACTCCTCGGATTGAAGTGGTCATAATGGTAATGCGTGACAATAATTATATCTGAGTTGGATGCATGTTCAACTATCCTCTTCCAAGCCTCATCCCTCGCCTCCCTCTCAATAGGATGAGGCGGTAGGCCATACCTCCTAGGCCCAAGGGCCACTCCAGGATCGATAAAAACCTTATAGCCCCCAGCCTCCACATATGTAGCCATGCTCCTTACTCCCATTGAATCCGATGCAAGCAGCTTGATAAGCATATATCTCTAAACCTTACCTTGTAAATGGGTCGTTAAATATCTTCCCATATACAAACAAATGGAGAGATATTACCTAGACACCCTAGGTAAATATCTATTCAGCTTATATCATACTTCCTGAGGCTACCTGGATCTATAGTTATGAAATGCCCCTCAGAGATATATAGAATAGGTCTATAGCTCGAAACATCCCAATGAGTAGTATATTTACCCCTCACATATGCATCCACCACATCACCTATAAATAAGTCGTGGTCACCGGCCTCAACGACCCTAATAACCCTGCACTCCACGACACCCAGGGCCTCCTCAACCACCGCTATAGGCAGCGTCCTCCCCACCCCACGTGTCAAACCACACGCAGCGAATTTATCCTCAACATCCCTACCAGACAATGTCCCGGCCCTATAAACAGCCTCAACATAATCAAACTCCATAACATTAACAGCAAACATACGGCTCCCCCTGATAATATCATAAGAATACCTCTCCCTTGAAACGGCTATAGCCACCCTACTAGGGACATAGGACACGGGAACAACCCATGCCACCGTTAGGAGAGCATCCCTCCCACCATGGCTCGAGCTAACGAGGACAGCTATAGAGGGCTGGACCAGCCTAATTTGATCCATAAGTATCCTCTTAATACCATCCATAAAAATTATTATAGAACCAGATTCACGCAATAAATAATCGATGGAATGAGTCGCTAGAATCAATAAAACTATATAAATGTATCCCTTAATTAAACTATCATATTAGGAAGCCCCGTCGTCTAGCGGCCAAGGATGCCGGCCTCTGGATCGGCGCCAACGGCGCCTATATAGATGGGCCGGAGGAGAGAGCCGGTGACCCCGGTTCGAATCCGGGCGGGGCTACCATAAATCTAAAACTCCTTATCATATAGTATGAGGGCGATCGCCCCTACAACTGTATATATAGCCAGCAGCAGACTACTTATAAACCCATATTTAGCTATACCGATGGTGATAGATGAGCCGTCGGCCGTGAAACTTGAGACTAGCACCTTATAAGTCGATAAGCCGTTATCTATAAGTATGCCTGGGGAGTAAAATACATCGACACTAGGTTGCTGAACCCTCCTAATTACATACTCACCATTGGCCAAACCCAACTCAACCTCTATACCCTTATATAGTGGAGAAGTTGCATTCCCATCCCTCAGACTAACCAAAATCGGGCTATCAATCAGACGATGACTAATATAATCTACTTTTAGACCGTCAAAGGACATCGAGCCCAAGCCAACAATATTACCCGTATCATAGTTACCGGGAGCTCCCGCCACATAAATCAACGCGAATACCATAGAGAACAGAAGGCCATATATAACTACACCCTTCCTGAACCGACCCCTAACAATCAATATTAATGATGAGACGAGGCCTATGACCCCCATATACTGCACATACCCACTTAGGTCAAATAATTTATACGTCCTAGCCCCCACGAATAATAGAAGTAGCAATACAATAAGACCATAAAGTAAATAGAAGTTCCTCCACCGAAGAATAACCGCATATGATAATGGAGCCATCACTATCGAGATTAAGAATATCACATAAACTGAGTAAGCATACTCACCACTAGGGGCGGGGCTCCCACCAAAAGTATAGTAGACGGAGAGGGTGAGAACCATATATAATATACTAACGACAACCAGGAAATAGACGGACGACGTCGACACCCTAATAAAATAATCGTCATCAGTGGACATCCATGGATAGAATGGTCTCCTATAAACCTCCATGCCCATAAGGATAAAGCCTAGAATAAATGGCAAGATGAGGAATGAAGACAGTTTATAGATATCTATAGCGTTTACACTACCCAACATAATACTTGGCTCCATATAGGCAAGCACCATAGTAAAATACGATATGAGCAACGTAGATGAGAAGGCTAGGCAACCTAATACACGTCTACGGCCAAGCACCAGTGAATCCTTCGCGAATAGAATGGCAGCCAATCCACCCAGTATCACCAAGTCTATAGTCTTGAAAACAATGGGGTCCCTCCTAGCCTCCAGTAAAACGTACATATAGATCCTTAGGACAAATCCAGCCATAAGAAGGGCGAGCGCCGCTGTCGTAGATAACCCAGCCCATCCAAAGAGCCTATCAATCTTCCTGACCCAAGTCGCATAAAGCACTAGTCCCGAGAATATGGCGAGGATGGATGCAGTGAAAATAAAAATATATAGGGTTATGAAAAGTGGATCCGACTGAAAGAGGAAGCCCCCCATACCCTGCCCAACCACATAACCAGTCGAATCATAGATGCCGGAGACCAAGATCCCTATATGAATCACTAGTGTATATAGTGAGGAGCCCCAAACAAAACGCCTGAAGTGCTCCCTACCCATATACCCCATAAACATATATCTAGTGATAAGGGATAGCAAGAGCAGAATTAGTGTTGCTGGGACAAATGGGTTCGTGTAGAATATGGATGTGATAATATGGCTTATAGAGGCCTCATTATAGATATATTCGAAGACCACGCGGTATCCATAATCCCTCTCAATAAATATCATTGTGTAGAGTATAAACTCGACCAAAACGGCTATAAAGAGGAATATACCTAGCAGCCGCTCAACATTCCTCCTCCTAAAATTATATCTCAGGACGAGTATAGTGTGTATGGCGGATAATATAATTACTGAGTAGGCGGCCCACTCTAGCATATTAACCATATTAACCAGGCCTCTCACCCAGTTTATCAATCAATAGATGTAGAATCTCCTTGTGGAAAGACCCTATAGGTATATCGTTCAATATAGCCTGTGACTTAGCCACATATCTAGAGACCAGGCCGTAAGAGTATTCCAAGGCCTCATCAACACCCATGCCATATGTATTCATCAACACCATAATTAGGTTGGGCTTACCGACATCCATTCCACTCGGCTTACCCATGACATTCGGGTCGCCGATGAAGTCAAGGACATCATCCCTATACTGGAAAGCCATCCCGAGATATCTACCGAGGCTCCTCAATATAGGTATCAAGTCACCCCTATTTGATACATGCCCAACAGCCTCAAGAATCTTCTCGAATAAACTCGCAGTCTTCTTATAAACAATCTTGTTATATAGGTCTAGGTCAACCTCATCCACCCTCCCAAGATAATTTAACTCGAGAGCCTCACCATCACATAGGTTTATACCCGCCTCCGCAAATATCCTAACCACATCACCACCAAGACTAGACAGGAGATAATTTGGATATACGATTAGGAGATCCCCCGCTATGATAGCCCTATTCAATCCATACTGGCGATGAACGGTGGGAACCCCCCTCCTGAAACTCGAATCATCTATTATATCATCGTGGATGAGGCTCGCCGTATGATATAGCTCAGCTGTAGTAGACACCAGCAATACCTTAGACTCATCACCACCCAGTGAAACCCCCAGAATATAACTTAAGATACCTCTAACCAGCTTACCCCTACCGACAAGATGATACACAGCCTTCTTCAACAACTCGTCATCCAGCTCAAGCCTGGATAAAACCCTATTGAGACTACGGAGGATCTTCCTACCGATATCCTCCATATACTTTAGGTAATGCTTCGGGAGCTCACCTGAGCCGACCAAAAGGCTAACATCATACCTTAAATCCATGACAACCATCTCGTCAGCCCGATGCATACAGAGGCTATATATAATTAAATGGACATCTAACTATACTTAACTTATGTAGTAATTAACAAATAATATATAAATCGAATATTTAATATAGTGGTGCTAAATAGATGCCGGGCTTCACAACAATATTTCTAGCATTATCAGCAGCCTTCGGAGGATTGATATCCATATTTACCTGGTATCTATTCACAACCCTAGGCGACGTCTACAGGACCCTAAATCTAAAGGAGATTAGGCTAATATTTTATGGGTTCGCGTCATTCCTATTCTCATCCCTCTCTCTACTCGTTCTAAACCTCGTATCCATAGGCCTAGATCTCATGATGATTGTAGACAATGAGGTATTAATAACACTCAATGAAGTATCCTATATACTATACAACTTCTATTTAATCCTAGGCCTAGGGCTACTCATCATATCCATCTATAGAGCCAGAAGCGGGGGCGCAGAGTATGATGTACTACTACCAGCTGGACTAGCACCCATAATAGCCACACTACTGACACTACTGAGAATAATGTCGGTAATCCTCGTGATTGAGCTGGTCATATTTATACTTCTTACCATTAGGAGTAAACACCAGCTATTCAGCAGCAATCTATGGACAATATCACTCCTACTAATCATGGTCGGAAGGGTTGTAAACCTAGCATTCCCAGGGGAATTCGCATATATGGCAGTAATATACTTCGACCTATTCGCCTTCACAAGCCTAGTGCTTATGATGTTGGAGGCTAGAGAGAGGGTTATTGGAAGTGAAGTACAGGCCTGACCTAGTGATACTGCTGGACATATTAGAGTCCCTAGATAAGGAAGGCGTTACTATAAGCCACATATGTACATATTCAAATATGCCCAACCCCAGAGTAAAGGAGAGGCTGAACCAGATGATAGAAGGTGGCCTGATAGAAGAGGTCTATACGGAGGATGGTAAGAGGCTATATAGGATAACAGATAAGGGAATCAAAACTAGGAATAAGATAAGGGAGTTAGTTATACTACTCAGTGAATTGGGACTCATCAATGTGGATAGACTCAATAGAAAAGGTTAATCCCTAAACAAGCTCTAGGAAGCACCTCCCACCACACCTAACAACAAATCCATACAGGTCCTCTATACCCTCGGCTGGAGAACCATCCACCCTAACAGCCTCTACCCCCACATCCTCCCCACACCCATCTATGGGCCTCACCGGATTGAGTAAGACCCACTCACCCAATAGGCTTAATATCGGCCTCACCCCATATAGATATGTAGCCAAGGCATGCACCGGATCCTCATCTACAGATAATATTATCGGGGGGTCTTCACCAGCCATCAATCTGGCCCCATAGAGCCACTCAATATATATAGATTCATCCGAGTCGGTATCAAGCTCCTTAGCCAAATCACTGGATACCAGTGCCACATCACAATATCTACCTAGGAAATCCCTAGACACCTTTCTATGAATCTGAAGTAGGGTTAGGTCGAGAGACAATATATTATGTTTACTCGAAAGTAGCTTTATAACCCGGTTAATCGACCTACTATGCATATATACACCATAGACCGGCCTCCTAGCCACAGATATAGAGGTAGAACTACCCATCTCCATATATAGTTTGGGAGGGGTGAGGCGTCGGCCCTCCCTATCAACCATATATAGTGCCTCGTCGATATAGACCTCCCTAAATTCGAGGCCCTCCCTATACCTCTTGATAAACCCCTCCATATATGGCCTAAACAACTCGGAGAGACAGTGGAGCATCAGCACCACTAACCAAGTAGCCTAGCTATCAACTTAGCAAGGTGATAGGCATAGCCATACTCATTATCGTACCACGCAACAACCTTAACCATATTCCCTCCACTAACTGAGGTGAGGAGGCTATCGAATATCGATAGATAGGGTAGCCCTATAATGTCACTGGAGACTATCGGCTCATCAACATATAGCAATGACTCCCTCAGATAGGTCTCCGACGCCTCCTTAAACGACTCATTAACCTCCTCCTTAGTCACATCCTTCTCCAGGTATACATTGAGGTCTACGAGTGATCCATCGCTAACGGGAACCCTTACAGCTATGGCATTAAGCCTACCCTTCAGGTGGGGATATATCTGGAATATAGCCTTGGCCGCACCCGTACTAGTGGGCACAATATTTACAGCTGCTGCTCTAGCCCTCCTAAAATCTTTATGGACACTATCCAGTAGACGCTGGTCATTAGTATATGCATGTATGGTAGTCATCTGGCCCGAGACGATGCCAAACTTATCCTCCAAAACCTTGATAAGCGGCGCCAATGCATTTGTTGTACATGAAC
>WAMZ01000030.1 GCA_015522055.1 Candidatus Geothermarchaeota archaeon | reverse complement strand
ATGTCATCCATCAGGAGGCCTCCGTGGGCCAGGTTTAAGGCTAGGTATACAAAGGAATTCTATGAGATGTCTAGATTACTTAATAAATATTCGCTTAATACAGTCTGTAGGGATGCTCACTGCCCAAATATATTCCTATGCTGGGGTAGGGGGACAGCCACCTTTATGATCCTTGGAGATACGTGTACTAGGCGGTGTGGTTTCTGTAGCGTAAAGCATGGAGACCCAGGTGGCCATGTGGATTGGGATGAGCCTAGGAGGGTTGCTGAGGCTGTGAGAGAGCTGGGGCTGAAGTATGTTGTTATTACTTCAGTTGATAGGGATGACCTCCCTGATGGTGGTGCATCGGTATATGCCGAGACTATAAGGATGATTAGGAGGCTCTGTAGAGATATTAGTATCGAGGTCTTGGTGCCTGACTTCAATCTGGATATTGAGTCGATCAAGATGGTTGTGGAGGCGGGGCCTGACGTGTTTGCCCATAACATCGAGACTGTTGAGAGGCTTACACCCATTGTTAGGGATAGGAGGGCGGGATATAGAAAGTCCCTGGAGGTTCTTAGGGTAGCTAAGAAATATGGTGCTGGGCTGACAAAGTCTGGCTTGATGCTTGGTTTGGGTGAGGCTATTGATGAGGTATTGATGGCTATGAGGGATTTAAGGTCGGTTGGTGTTGATATTCTAACTATTGGGCAGTATCTCCCCCCTACCAAGGATCATCTTCCAGTCGCTGAGTATGTGCATCCCTCTGTATTTGCGTATCTAAGGCGTGTCGGCATGGATATGGGCTTCAAATATGTATTTTCTGGCCCTAGGGTTAGGAGTTCATTCCTATCTGACCATTATATAGATGTGGTGGGTGGTGGGTATGGAGGAGTATGATGTCGTGGTAGTAGGTGCTGGTCCAGCTGGATATCTCTCGGCTCTTAGGATGGCTAGATTGGGGGCTAAGGTGCTGTTATTGGATAAGGATAGGGTTGGTGGGGAATGCCTCAACTATGCATGCATCCCGTCTAAGACAATATTGTCATATTTATCGTCACTCGAGTATACGGCTAAAGTGTCGGGTGAAGACACCCTACCTATTGACTTGGATAGACTGAGGTTTTTTAGGGATTCAGTCGTCGATAGCCTGGTAAGAGGAGTTATGCATCTATTGAGGAGAGCGGGGGTAAAGTATGTAAATGATACTGTCATAGAGATTGTCGACGGGAAGGTTTATACGGCGGGTGGAGAAGCTTATAAGTCTAACTACGTTGTGCTAGCCACCGGTAGTAGCCCTAAAAAACTACCAAATATAGATTTTGATGGTAAATATGTCTGGAATAGTAGACATGCCCTAAACCTCCCCCGCGACATAAAGTCTCTCTGTGTCGTAGGTGGTGGTGCAGCAGGACTTGAGATTGCAAGTATATATAGAATGATGGGGGCGGAGGTTCATGTAGTCGAGTTGATGGATAGAGTAGCCCCATTCATGGATTGGGAGGTTAGTAAGAGACTTGTGAGTCTGATGTCTAGATATGGGGTGGAGTTCCATCTAGGGACTAGTGTCTCTGAGATGAATTTGGATGGCGGGGCTCTAGACATTAGGCTTGGAGACGGGTCAAAATTAAGATGTGATGCGATGGTTCTTACGATAGGGCGGAGGCCGAATATAGATATTGGGGGAGATGTACCCGACTTGGAGCTAGCTGATGGTGGTTTCGTTAAGGTCGATGAGTGGATGAGGACTAATATAGATTATATTTATGCTGTTGGTGATGTAGCCGGACCGCCCCTATTGGCTCACAAAGCGTATTGGGATGCGATTGTATTATCAGAATATCTATATGGTGATAGAGATATATGTAGACCTAATAATATCCCGATGGTGATATACTCCCATCCCGGGGCATTATCCATCGGCCTGACGGAGGATCAAGCCAGGGATAAGGATATGAATATAAATGTTTATAAGTTTCCCCTATCGGCTCTCGGGATAACCCATGCGAGGAGCGGCGATAGGGGTTTCGTCAAAGCAGTATGTAGTTCTGATGGCAGGATAATCGGTATTCATGCAGTATCTATTGATATATCTAAGTTACTTGGTGTGGCGGCGGTGGCCGTCGAGCTAGGTCTCAAGATTGAGGAGCTGGGGAGCGTAATGTTCCCGCATCCATCTTATAGTGAGGCTTTCTGGGAATTGGCTGGGGTGGCTCTTGGTAGGGGGATACATATCCATTGAGTATATATCCCTCGGCGCTCTATAATGTTTTCTTAATGGTTACTTGGGCAGCTATTGTATCGATATCTACCCACTTTATATCTAATTTAGACTCGAACGGCATTGTTTCGAGCAAGTCGTCTATATATGATTTGATAAGTTCATTTGTAATTCTTATTGGCCTGCCGAGCTCCTTGGATAAGCTGGTCATTATGTCTGGTGGTAGTCCACAGGGATTGATTAGGTTGAATAGTGATAGGTCATTGGATATATTTAATGCCATTCCATGGTAGCTTATCCATCTCCTAATCGCCACACCTATTGAGGCTATCTTCCTACCGTTCACCCAAACTCCAGCCGTCCCCCTTTTCCAATATCCTTTCAATCCGTATCTTGATAAGAATTTTATTGCGGACTCTTCAAGCCACTTAATTAAATCTATTAGCCTCAATCCTTTTCTATCTAGTTTTATAATAGGATATACCATCAGTTGTCCTGGTGAGTGTAGGGTCACATCCCCACCCCTCTCGACTTCATATATAGGTATTTCCGGCGCTAGAGATTTGATGTTTTCTGGCTTACCATCTCTCCCCAATGTTATGACGGATTTGTGTTGAGTAATATATACAAGGTCGTCTGTTTTTTCAACATAATCTATGCTATCCAACATTATACTATGGAATCTTGGGTAGTCTGTCTCCTTGTTAACTATGTAAATCTCCATACAATAATATCTAATTCCTGGTTAGATACATATATAATGTTTATTGTGTAGGCATTATTCAGGTGAAATAAATATACATTGAAATACTATCTATATTTTCTGGTGGCTATTGTAATGATGGTCGAAGATGATGGGTATATTATTGAAAAAGTTACTAAACATCTCTTTGGGACATGGAGGGTTCAGAGAGACTGGGCGTCTCCTTTGAACATCGTTGGTGGCGAGGGGGCTTATCTTATAGATTCTAGGGGGCGTAGATACCTAGATTTTTCATCTCAGCTTGTTTGTGTAAATCTCGGATATGGTAATAAACGTATTATTGAGGCTATTAAGGAGCAGCTGGATAGCCTCGCATATCTCGGGCCCGGCTATGCTACTAGGATTAGGGCTGAGGCGGCGGAGGCCCTTGCCTCGATACTTCCGGAGAGGCTTAGCAAGTTTGTGTTCTCGAGTAGTGGGAGTGAGGCTAATGAGGATGCTATTAAGATAGCTCGTGCATATAAATATCCATCTTTCAAGATATTGGCTAGGTATTGGTCATACCATGGTAATACCGCTGGCGCTATCAGCCTAACTGGGGATCCTAGGCGGAGCTCTGTCGAGTCTCATACAAGCATGGATTGGGTTGTGAGGATTCCAGATCCATATTGTTATAGATGTCCATTCGGCTATGAAGATTGTAATGAGTGTGGCTTAGCTTGTCTCGAGTATACAGAGTATATATTGGCTAATGAGGGGCATGTGGCGGCTATATTTCTAGAGACTATAACAGGTACGAATGGGGTTATTGTACCACCTGATGATTTCTATCCTAGGCTTAGGAGGCTCGCCGACGAGTATGATGTACTGCTTGTATTTGATGAGGTTATGACTGGCTGGGGAAGGACTGGAAAATGGTTTGCTTTTGAGCACTGGGGGGTTGAGCCGGATATATTGACAACCGCTAAAGGCGCTACCAGCAGCTATGTACCGATAGGTATAACCGCTGTGGATAGGGATGTCGCCAGCTACTTCGATGATAAGTTCCTGCCTATCGGGCATACATTTGCCTACCATCCCTTGGCAATGGCTGCTATGAAGGCGGCTATTCAGGAGTATAGAGAAGGTGGTTATATAGATAATGCGGCCAAGGTCGGTGAATATCTTGGTAAGAGGTTGAGGGAGCTTATGGATAGGCATCCATGCATAGGGGATGTGAGGGGAATCGGTCTATTCTGGGGTGTTGAGTTGGTCAGGGATAGGAAGACCAAGGAGCCTTTCAATACCAGGGAGGATAAGGTCATGGGTAGGCCTCTAATGACCCAGAAAATTGCTAGGAAGATGCTTGAATATGGTGTTATACTCCCCATGGCATGGATATCAAATTTCGTTATAGCCCCGCCGCTCGTAGTGACTGAGGACGATATTGATTTAGGAGTGGAAGCTCTCGATAAGGCCCTGGCAATCGCTGATGAGGAGGTCAGGTCCTAGACTCCTCTAATAAACGTGACTCATACTCTACATCTAAAGGTATTACGCATAGGAATTCAGCGTCCTCATTGTAGGGGTTCCTATACCAATGGGGCTCACCCGGCTTAATATATATAACTGAGCCCTTCTCGACATTATACTCTTTATCGCCTATTCCAACTATGTACCTACCTTTCAATGCAAATTGTATATGGTATACCTCTTTATGTACATGTTTAGGTATATATCCACCCGCCTTGATCACAAATCTCCTTAGCCCTATCTTCTCCTCCCCATCTAAAGGCCCGACTAGCCACTGTATATACGTGTCTACAGCCATATCCATCTCATCCAACTCGACCTCGTCCATCTTCTTAACGACGCCCATGTCCACCACCTCAGTAACTATAAATCATATATATTTAATCGATTTGACAATATACAAAATCATGTATATTCCGTTGCGATGAATCTATAAATATTGTTGAGGGTGTTTAGCCATGGGGCACGGGGAATATATAAAAATTTTGAGGGAGATGGCTTCCGAGATGTATGAGGAGGTCTGGAGTAGTTATGATAGATATTCTGGGAAGGTTTCATATTCTGAGTTGGGTCGTATCCTAGATTATGCCTCGGCAAACGCGGCCTATAGATATATTGTTAGGGAGGGTTTGGACCTAGGTGTAATATCTGAGGAGTGGCCTGCAAAGAGGGAGTTGAAGTTCCCGGTGCTTATAGTAGATCCTGTGGATGGGACAAATAATTTATCTAGGGGTATTAGATTTAGCTGTATATCCCTCTCAATAGCGCTCGGTGACGATTTAGATTCTATTGTGGCTGGCTTGGTCATGGATCTATTTAACAAGGATATATATTGGGCCACGAGGGGAGGTGGTGCATATAGAAATGGTTATAGGATCGGTGTGAATAGGCCTAGAGATATGCGTGATCTATTTGTCTCGGTGGTCATCGATAGGTCGATTGCGAAGCCAGCTATTATGAACCTCCTCAGTAGGGTTAAGATACTTAGGTTCTTTGGGAGCTCCGCCCTTGAACTATCGCTAGTTGCATCCGGCCACTTAGACGCTTTTATAGACCTGAGGGGTAAGCTCAGGATTTATGACTTCGCACCTGGCTATCTCCTGGTTAAGGAGGCGGGGGGTTACGTATATACATCTTACAAAGATGGTTCTAGGCCTCTGGTCTCTAAAGTCGAGGGTTATAAGATTATAGCCAGCTCTTCGGATTGGTTTCTAAATAAGTTTCTAAAGACCATTTAAAATAGATATCTACGGCTCATCGTCCCATTCATCTTCATCCTCGTCTTCGTCGGACTCGAAGAATATTGGGTTGATAAATTCTATCTCACTATCATCCTGGCCATCGACCAGCTTCTTGGAGACATATACATTTCTATTGGCGAGGAGGGCGAGTAGTATGGCATGGCTGGGTATCATCAAGAGTTTCTTCTTCATTACGGTGTAGGCATCATCCAATATTACTGATGCTCCATATATACTGAACTCTGGGTCGTAATAGTCTATCACAACCTCCTTTATTGTACCATGTAATATCTTCTCTAGGTCAGGTATTTCTAGCAGCATATCGTATATTGTGAAGCGGGGGTCATTTATCGTGGGTATATCTAGGTTGCTTTCTAGAGCTAGGTATTTCTTTATCTCCATGGCTACGTCGTATGATATGCCGCTCATCCTGAATATCCTATTGTTCTCGAGCTTTAGCTCTAATATAATGTTCTCTCAGTATCTCCTATCTCTCGTGGTTATGAATTTTATATTATAATTTACTACTCTATATTTCTCCTGGTTTGGCACCGTTTTACACAACCTCCATATAATACTAAAATATTTATCTTAAATATATCTGATAGGCTACCTATTAATATAGTTTAATCCACTATTTCGCGCTATCAGACTTTATTAATTTAGCCAAGTATATACATTTTTCTATGGGAATCTTCAAATCATTGGCTCCATACTCCGACCCTAATTCTATTGGGGCGTCTCGTATATATACATATGGGGTGAGCTCATCCCCCTCCCCCATATAGATGTGGGCCGCGGCGGCTATGGAGTCGGCGATATTCTGTGTCGTGTATTTGATTACTCTGCCGTAAATATCCACTTTTCCTATATAGCTTCTTATTGGATTGAATCCAGCTATACTTACGGCGAATCCCCTAGTCCCCCTCCTTAGGGGCTCGGCTCTACTGTCTACTATCACCACGGCAATGCTTGCCGAATACTTTTTGTATAGGTATTCCCTTACTCTGCTGGCTTCATACTCGATATCGTCAGGCCATCTCGTCGCTACATGTCCTGCGCTATTCTTCTGATCCAGTCCAGCATTTCCTACCAATATTCCCTTATAGATAGTTGTTACAATTCCTTTTGATCCACCGATTATGTAGTCGGCATTATCTAATACCCATTGTGCTATACATGGGTCAATCATATATTCACGTGATAATCTTAATGCCGTCTCTGAAGGGGTACATTCCCCTAGAAATGCTCCTCTAGATATCGCTACAACCTTCATTGCAATAGCTACTACATCGCCATCCACAGGCCTTATACCATATTCATCTATCGTCTCCGCCAATCTCACAATATAATTTTCCCCTGGCTCTACTGGTTTATTTAGCTTCAGTGGTATTAACTTCATATAATCCTCCCTGCCAAACTAATATACTATATAACTAAATTATTATTGAGTGTCCCTGGAGAATTGATTTGACTCGGTGTACCAGGCATGTCTGTGCCCAATATCGATAAATACATTAGAAACATTATCTTGTCTGTAGCGGTCGTCTCCTCTGTGATCTTGTTTCTCGGGTTGATAGGTGGTGTTGATCCCGGTTCGATATACTCGATCCTACCCTATATCCTATTGGGGGCCATATTTTTTCTTGCTCAATATCTGATGAAGACACTGAAATTCTATCTGTTGTGCAGGTTTTATAATAGTGGGGTTAGTTTCCTGGACGCGCTTCACATTAGGGTTGCGAGTGAATTATTCTCGCTTGTTGGCTTTTCCTACTTGGGGGATGAGGCGTTCCGCATCTATATCCTCAATAAGAAGTATGGAGTTAAGCTCCATAGATCTGGGATTATAGGTTATATGGAAGTTTTTTCCGAGGTAATTGTCTCGCTAGGGATAGTCTTAATCGGTATTTTCCTCCTACTTATCCGTGGCCTCGCCCTAGTTATAATAATACCCATAGCCATATCGGCCGCCATAATATCACTGATAAATTTCCTTATTATTTTTAGGCCGGGTATGATTGGTGGCTTCTTAAAGGGGCTCATATTCAGGTTTAGGAGGTTCATCGGGAGGGAGCGTGTAGAGTCAATAATAAGCAGCCTAGACGGTTTTATAGATGCGTTTAATGAGGATATGGGTAGCTTACTATCTAATTGGTTATTTGCTCTGCTGGTTATTCTTACCGTGGTCTCCGCTGTATTTGGGGGGCTATCGCTTTGGATTTTATCCGTTGGTATGGGATATGAGATTGGGGTGCTGTATTCGATAATTATCTTGAATTTCTCCGTGGTTCTATCTACGTTACCCATCACTATTAGTGGTTCTGGTATATTTGAGATTGTGATTCTTTTACTGGGTGGGAGTTTGATAAATGGGCTTCCATGGCTGCTCCCAATATCATATAGAATATCATCCTACTACATTCCCTTGTTAGTTACATTGATCTTCTTCTTGACCGGCGTCCGTAAATACCTTAGTTGATAGAGATAGACTATTCTTCTTTGACGGACTCAAGGACCTCTATCTTGATCTGGCCGTTGACCGATTTCAGTAGGGCTTCCCCATCCCCATCTCCTAACATTCCCTGGAAGAATCTGTTTTCACTTGTCTTAACAGTTAGGAGCTGCTCATTCTGTATGTTTATCACGCCATTTATTGTTGATGCTTCTATTATTACATTGGAGTCGTTGGTTGTCACGAACCTGATCTCCCCATTTATTGTCTCGAAGACTAGTCTTCCATTTATTGCCTCAAGATCTACCAATATATCCCCATTTGTACTTGATGCCTTCATCTCTCTATATGTACCTCCCCTTATGTAGATGTCGCCATTTATGTTTTCCGCCTCAACCTTCCTACCATCGACTCCTAGGAGTGTTATATCCCCATTGTTGGTATGTAGATATATGGATTTGATGGGTAGGCCATCAAGCCTTATATCTCCGCTGTCCGATGTCACGTATATCTTCGTGGGTATCTTATTAATAGGTATTCTTATCTTTGCCTTTATATTGAATACCGCCGCCTCCTTCTTACTCGATATCGATACCCTAAGTATATTTTTCTCCTGTTCCCTAATTATCTCCACGTCGCTTATCTTGCCCCCTATAACCATTCCAGACAAGTCTATGAAGTCCTCGTCATGGGGTTCTAATACGAGCTCGGCTATGTCTGATTTTAGGTATAGCTCGGTGTATGGCTCCCTATGGAAGAACTTGTATTTAAATACTCTATTAGCCGTCATCTCTGGCCTCTGACCTCCTCACCAAATATTTTATGGGCAATATATTATTAATTAATGGCGTGGCAAATTTAATGAATTTGATATTTACATTCTCCTGTAAATAAAGTGGTATAATGCAGTTTTAGCGTTTTATATTTAATCCACTTGATTTAATGTTTAGGTGGATTTGATGGTTGATGAACCTGTTGTTCTTGAGGGGGATCTAAATATATCGCCTAGGTACATGGATCCGGCGACTGTTAGGGCAAAGCTATATAACTTGATATATAATGGTGGGGATAAGATAAGGGGTAGGATTCTGAAGCGTTTTATAGATAGCTTGGTGGCATCTTATTATGAGCATATGCCCTCGATAGATGCTAGTGAGTTAAGTAGGGCAGGTGTATATTCATATCTAATTCCTGTGGAGTCTCTTGAGTCTAGGATGCCGCCTGAGTTGGCTGGCGTAAATGGTCCAGGAGATATATATAGTGTAGGTGAGTATCTTAAGGGTACAACAATATCATCCTATGATTCGAGCTGGCATACTGGTGGTGCACAC
>WAMZ01000029.1 GCA_015522055.1 Candidatus Geothermarchaeota archaeon | reverse complement strand
ATTTTATATATTGTCGTGTATTAGGTGGTTTCTTATGGCTTCGAAAGAGCTGCTTGACATGCTTAACCAGGCCATAGCCATGGAGCTACAGGTGTCCATCCAGTATATGTGGCAACATGTTATGTGGAGAGGCCCTAAGCATATGGCGGTCAAGGATGAATTTAAGAAGATAGCTATTACGGAGATGAAGCATGCGGAGGCGATCGCTGAGAGGCTATTCTATCTGGGCGGTACACCAACCACCCAACCAACACCGATAAATGTTGGGAATAATCTTAGGGAGATGCTGGAGATAGATGTTAAGGAGGAGGAGAAGGCTATAGAGCTATACAAAAGGATTGTTAGGAAGGCCCAGGAAGAAGGCGATATAGTTACCGCTTGGCTATTCCAGAAGATATTGGAGGATGAGGAGGAGCACCACGATACATTCACAAGCCTCCTAGAGGACTTCGAGGTATAGATGCTCCGTACATCCTTATTTATATTTATAATTCCTATTCCCTACCCCACGTCATTAACCGGGATAGGGCTAGGGTAGCTAGGAGGATCCACCCAATTATTATCGTTATAGACTCTAATGGTGACAATGAGGTTGGCAGTCCAGCTATGCCCCTTGCAACCTCCATAAGTGTGGCGGGTGGCACTATACATGCCACCTTATTCAATGGATATGGCAGGATGGTAGATGGATAATATACTGGTGGGAGGATGGTCGTCAACGTTGATAAAGGATTGGTTATGGCCGATATGTTGGTTGGGTTCCTCACTCTTAAGACGGCGATCAACCCAATGAAACTACCCAATATCAGGTCTATCAGTCCGAGCATGACTAACAATGGTAGTATATGTATCAAATCCAGGTATAGTAGTATCAAGGCTGAGGAAGCTATGAATAGAATATTATATAGAGATACGCCCAGGATTATCCCGATGAAATAGTCGGATAATGTGACTGGGGAGGCGATGAACATCTCATCAAGCTTCATTATCCTATTCCAGCCATAGTCCTGGGCAACTATGTTTAACCCCAGTGTCCAGAAACCACTCACTACCAGGAGTAGCGCTAGGTTGATGACCGCTGCAAGGCCTCCCCATGCAAATAGTAGGATTAGGAAGCCGAGGGTGAAGACGGCTACCTGGAATAGCCATAGAGGCTGTCTAATAATCCATCTAGATGTTAGTACAGCCACACCCACGATTCTATGTAGTTTACGCATACTCCACACCTCTAACCATATTTAGATAAATATCTTCCAGGCTAGTCTTCTCAAGCTTGACAGACTCCCACGTATCACGCCTACCCAGGAACTCACCAGCCTCATCTAGATCCCTGAGATAGACTATCCTATTTCCACCGACCTCGATCGACGGGAGACCATTGACCGGCTGCCTATCCTCCATCAGTAGACGATATTTATATGGGAACTTCCCCAATAGATCGCCCAACCAACCATGGTAGATTACTTCTCCATTACTTAGGAATACGAGGTAGTCGGATAGGCGCTCACCCTCCTTCATATCATGGGTAGTGAGGAGTATCGTCCTACCATCCCTAGCTACATCCCTCAAGACACCCCACACTACATATTTGGTCTCGACATCCAACCCGGATGTCGGCTCGTCCAGGAAAACTAGCTCGGATTCTGGTGCAATCGCCATTGCAAGCAGTATCTTACGCTTATTACCCCCGCTCAGCCGCCATCCACACATATCCCTGTATTTATCTAGACCTAGCCTAGTGAGCCAATCCCTAGCTATAGATGATGCATTGGAATATGGATATCCCCTAGCGACCAGATACCACTTGACAGCCTCATATGGTGTCCAGTTATTATCTATTGATGCCTCCTGAGGCATGTATGTAATCAGTCTCCTAATCACCCTATACTCACTCTCAATATCGTGGCCGAGGACCTCCGCATATCCTGATGATGGCTTCAAGATAGTAGCCAGCAACTTAACCGTAGTCGTTTTACCCGCACCATTGGGGCCCAACAACATACATATCTTTCCCCTTGGTAGGGAGAATGTCGCATCCCTAAGCCCCCACTTATCCCCATATTTCTTACCGAGTCCGACGGTCCTCACGGCCTCCAAGCCGAACCCCTCAGAATTCAATGTAAATAGCTCCATAGGGATAAGGCCTCTGTGGAGCATAATCAACAACAGCTAGAATATAGTAGGATTAAGAAACGGATGTCTATCTGTGTTACTTAACTATATGGATATCGACATACCCGCCTGAAATATCTAGCTCGATAAGTAGTTTTGACTCAGCATCCGCATATCCAGGATCCATATACCCAGGTGATAAGCGGCTAGACCCCCTTCTTATTGAGGCCACCCCACCCAGTGTCCTCCCACCAACCTTGACCTTCGTACCCCTAGGCACCCTAGCCTCGACCTTCATCATACCACCGGATAACTCACCCCTTATAACCTTTTCACCACCATCCTCCATGGATACCTCGACATTGACGACGCCACCCTCCAAACCAAGGTTCAAGCCCCTCCGTAGTACGACATCCTTGACCTTAACCGCTCCACCAGACACATCTATAGATAATTCCTTGTACACTCCCCTCTCGAGACTCACCATACCCCCACTGACATCCACCCTACACGATCTAAACACATCCTTACTGCTATTCAGCTCGAGCTTATCCCCATATACATCAATCCTCAGCCTACCACCAATCTTATCGAGATCTACCCTAGGCTCTGTTCCCGGCCTAGCCCATATCACAAGCCTATCCCTACCCCCGAACTTGAAGCTGGCCAATCCACCAGAGCACTCGAGGTAGAGCTCCTCAATATCATCCAATTTATACTCCTCATCAACGATAAGCTCCAGGTTACCACGTGCAGGCATCTTAAGGGCCGCCTTAGAAATAATATCCATAACGCTAGTCAATACCCCAGATACAATCCCCTCTATCAAGCCTAAGTCCATAGATATCTTCGGCCCAGGCCCACCCCTACCAATCGACCTAAGGTTGAAAACCTCCTTCGCCTTCAATTCAACCAGGTCCCTAAGGCTCGATGGGGCGCTTACAGTTAGGCAATTATCTATCTCCTCCACAACCTCATCGAATAAATCTCGGGGCATATCATGAATCGTGAGCTTAAGTATATCCTTGAATACAAGTTTATAACCCTTCTCTCTATACATACGAGCAATATCTTCAGTCAGCTCATAGCTAAGCATATCCCCTATGACCTTAACCTTATAGTCCTTCTCTAGGGGTTGCTCAATATGCTTCCCCTCCATCTGGGTATAGCCTATGCGATTCAGTATCTCTATAGCCTTCCTCCCCAAGTCACTCAACACGTATTCACCCATATCATCCTTCTTCAACAGCCTCTGCATCTTCCTAAGGTGGAAACCGAATGTACCCGAGTCCTCAACCCCAACCCTCTTCATAAGCTTAGTATAGGATATAGGCCCCTCCTTAGCGACATAAAGCAATATCTTCCTCCTAGTCTCATTACCAATAGCCTGAAGAATATAGTTTATATCATCCTCCAACCCCAGCCACCACCCACTAATATACATAAATCCATATGGATAAATAATTTGTGGAGAAAACTCCACAAAGAAATAATGTATACCATCTTAAAACATCAACACCACGGCTACAACACATTCAACCACAAATATTATCGCTCAATACGAGAAAAAAGGGCTCCCATCCAATAAACTAATAAAAATCGTTTAGATACCAGAGGTTTCCAGCGATGTATTGGGCATAGCCCCTCTATATATGGCGCTATCGATACATATATCTTAGTGGGGGTATCTGGCTATGGATAAGAATGCCATCATAGAGTCCTTTGAGAGGCATGTATCATCTGGTAAGGTTGAGTTCTATAGGTCTATAGGCTTCGAGCTCGTTATAGATAGGAGGGAGGGGCCATGGATATATGATATGGATGGAACAAAATTCCTAGACTGCCACTGCAACGGCGGTGTATATAACTTGGGGCATACAAACCCGGAGGTCAGGCAGGCATTAATAGATGCCCTGAACGAAGGTATAGACATCGGGAACCATCACCTAATAAGTATATATAGGGCATTGCTCGGTGAGAAGCTGGCCGATTTAACGCCAAGCGAGATAACAAGAGTCGTATATGGCGTCAGCGGCGGCGAGGCGGTGGACTTCTCCATAAAACTAGCCAGGGGCTATACAGGTAGACACAAAATAATTTATGCATCCGGTGGATATCATGGGCATACGGGCCTCGCATTGGCGGCGGGTGACGAGAAGTATAGGAAGCCCTTCGAGCCCCTCGCACCCGGATTTATAGAGGTGCCCTTCGGGGATCTGGAGGCGTTGAAGGAGGTGATAGATAGGGAGACAGCCGCCGTTCTCTTCGAGACGATACCAGCAACGCTCGGCATGCCCCTACCCCCGGAGGACTTTTATAAGGGTGTTAGGGATCTTTGTGATGAGTACGGCTCACTACTTATCTTGGATGAGATTCAGACCGGCTTGGGTAGGACTGGGAAGATTTGGTGCTTCGAACACTACAACGTAGTCCCAGATATATTCGTGGTAGGCAAGGGCTTATCCGGTGGCCTTTATCCAATAACGGCGACGCTTTATAGGGAGGAGCTGGATAGCTTCATGAGGAGACATCCATTCATACATGTATCGACATTCGGTGGCTCGGAGCTAGGCTGCATAGTCGCGATGAAGGTCCTAGACATCGTATCTAGGCCTAGCTTCCTTAAGCATGTGAATAAGATGGCTTTGGAGCTGAGAAATATATTGAATGGTATTATGGATAAGTATGGGGATATATTGGTTGAGGTTAGGCAGAAGGGTCTCTTCATAGGTCTAAAGATGTCGGACGAAGGCTTCGGCCCCCTACTATCCCTAGGAGCCTATAGAAACGGGATATTAGCGGTATATGCAAATAACGATACATCGGTCCTACAGCTCCTACCACCACTAACGATAGGCGACCAAGAAATCAATTACATAAAGAGACATCTAGCCGAAGCATATAGATGGGCTAGTGAAAACAGGGAATACCTACCCCTAGTCAAATCTATACTACGTACATAGGTGGTCACAAATGGCCACCAGACAGATAGATAAAACCATACTTGAGGAGTTCGAGGAGGGTCTAGACACGGTAGACCCAGGTAAGTCAAGGATACCCATGAGGATACTGGGGTATGGAGAGATATCAACAGTATTCGAGATAATCCACCCAAGTCTGGAGGGGTTGGCCTTCAAGAGACTCCCGATATTCAACGATAGAAACAAGGCAGAGGAGTACATTGAGCTCCATAACAAGTATAATAAGCTCCTACGGGAATGTGGCCTACAGACCCCAGGCTATGGAGCCGAGATAGTCGAGCGTGAGGATGGAATAG
>WAMZ01000028.1 GCA_015522055.1 Candidatus Geothermarchaeota archaeon | reverse complement strand
TACTAGGGATATAGTCACTATCAGAATATCCGACCTGAGGATAGCCTAATTTGCATAGAGCACTATTTATATTTGGATCAGTACGATTCCTTTTTCGAGTATGTAGAAGAAGACTATATATATAATTGTGAACATTATAACCATATGTTTAATGCCAGCCCTTACACTACCAGTCGCCAATTTACTAGATATAATCGTTGATGATACCCCTATGATTAGGCTTGAGTAAAAGAGGGCGCCTTCATAGAAAGTGGATGGTACGGTGACTTGTAGGCCAAGAGTGGGTAGGTGTGATGTGGCCGGGAAGAAAAGTGTCAATAGTATATATCCAGCTAATAGGAATATGCCGACACTCATATATGATATATACATGAATGAAGATAACCTATTCAACCTATCCCTTCTAAATCTATCGAGGTCTTGGTAGGCCCTGGATGCAACTGATAGGGTCTCGACGGGCTTACCTCCACTTAAGTAGGCTGCCTTGATTATGGATGCTACTCTTTGAGCAGCCTTGGTTCCAAGCTCATCAGAGAATATGTCCATAGCGGATAGGAAATCTACACCCATGTATATCTTCTTTAGAGCCTTCTGTGCAGCCTCTCTGACAGGTCCTTTACCTACTGCCGCCAACTCCCATGCATCTATAAAGTCCAGCCCTGATTTTAGGGACTCGCTAAGGGTAGATAGGAAGAATGGTAGGTCGTCCTCAATCATCCTCATCCTTTTATATATAAGATGCTCACCAACCGCGATAGGGACTAGCGCGATAATTACCGTCGTTAGCAAGACCTCATTGAAATCCCTGTTAATTATGATTAGATATATGTTTTCAGGATAAAGATCGGTGAATGAATACCCATATATTATTAGACTAGCCACAAATCCTATAGGTACAAACAATAATGAAAAGAAATAGAAAACCATCCGGTATTTCATTATATTCATATTACTCACCCACCGATGTCACTATTATGAAGACAGCCGACATTGGTATTAATAGAAATACAACCAATGAAGTAAGTAGGGCAGGGTCGAGACCAAATATGGAGCTTCCTACCATAGATATTATTATTAATATTGTGATAACCATCACTGGTAGGACCACCATCGACGATATGAATATCTCGGAGAGGAATGTAAGTGAGTTTACCTTTTTCTCGAAGTTTAGCCTCCTGATCTCGAGCAACCTATTATATAATGTCTCTATCACTGGCGTAAAGTCTTCTGAGACCACGACCGAGTAGCTTAGCATGGAGAATATGTTTGCCAACTCCTCGTTTGGGCATCTATCTGCAACCCTCTTTAAAGCTTTTGTAACATCCCACCCGAGTACATTCCTATAATGTAGGTATTGTGAGAAGGGGAAGGCTTCGTCGGGGCCGAAGCTCTCCACTATCCTGGTGAAGACCTCATCCAAATCTGCACCAGATGCACTCAACGAGTACATGAATGCAACTAGGCTTATTAGATTTGCCTCGAGCTTACTTGCGAGGGATACCTTCCTTATGAATGGATATGCTATGAAGCCCCCCATGGATATCAGGAATATAAGTATAGATAAGGGTGCGAAGATTATGAACCTACTAAATAATTCTGAGTATGGTGATGGAATGAAACTTAATAGATACACAAGTGACAGGGATAAAGTTGTGATGGATAAGGCTAGAGTTACTCTGACGGCCCGATACACATACTCCCTTGTAGGTATATTAATGTTGGCTTTTTCAATGATATCCTCGTACCAAGGGTAGTATGTCGTTATGATACTCGATATTGCATCGACAACACCCATCAAAGCCCTCCCTCACGTTTAACAAGGTTAAATGCCGCGTCAGGGTCGACATAGTAATTCTCGATCAATGTACTCAGCTGGCTCCATGTAAGCCCCCTCAGGTTGAGGAGTAGACTTAGATATGCTTGCCTCCTCTGGAACTCGCCATAGAGCTTGTCATAGGATAAGCCCATCTCAGTCGCTATCTTACGCATCTCTAAACTGTCTCCTACCATGTATATATTATCGTTCTCTGCATCATACTTGAATACCTCTCTAAGGAGTAGTCTATCCTCCTCCATACCCTCGATCTCCATGACACTAGAAACCCTCCTCCTAATTCTACCCCCCTCATCCACAAATTTGGATATTTCAACGAAGGCGGATGTCAATGCTATTAAATAAATGGGAATTTCCAACGGCCTACTAGTCAGTCTTTTAATTGCGGCATCTATATTATCCGCATGTAGTGTGGTAAGCCCACCATGCCCCAAAGCGACTGCTTGGAAGAGTACGTATGCCTCCCTACCCCTAACCTCACCTACAATAATATAGTCAGGCCTCTCCCTAAGAGCGGTCTTAACCAATTCGAACAAGTCTATTGACCTGACCTCAGCTCTAATACTTTCACGTGTGACCTTCTGCGTCCAGTTCTCATAGCCATCCAGCCTGATCTCTGGAGTCTCTTCAACAGTAATTATCTTGGCCGTCTTCCTAATAAAACCCAGTATTGCGTTAGACAGTGTAGTCTTACCAGCACCCACCTCACCACATACTATAATCGACTTCTTATGCTCCATAAGTAGCCATAGATATGCGGCAAGCTCAGGTGTAACCGTACCTTCCCTAATCAAATCTATTAT
>WAMZ01000027.1 GCA_015522055.1 Candidatus Geothermarchaeota archaeon | reverse complement strand
TAATTAGAGTTTTATGTATAGAATAAAGCGGATAAATAGGATAATTCTAATAATAATACTAGCCACCTTGACAGCATCGGTCCTAGGAGCCATATGGGTATATGGGTATCTTGTAGTGGACCCTAGGGCCAATGAACAATGTGGTATATGCCACTCCATAAAGCCCTTCATAGAAGATATATCCAATACATCACATGGTGAATTCAACTGTCACACGTGCCATAGACTCACGCTTGGGGTAATTAGAGAAATATTTGTATATGTCCTTGAGAACCCAAACTCAACAGTCATAGAAAAAAGATGGACAGGGAACATTCCACTATATGATGAATGTGTTGGCTGCCATAAACTTGATGAGATAATCGGCACACCCACCCACATCCTACATCTAGAGGAGGAAGAGTTCATCAACAACCCATGCACAGTATGCCACAACCCCCATAAACCCGAGTTGACGCAGCGACTCTGCCTAAACTGCCACGGCCCCGGCGGCGGCTATGGAGAATCGGATTAAATATATGAAATAATCGATTATAATATATATGTATGATATATTATTCGGGGGTGTATCCATTTAATTGACGAACCCTTATAAGTGGCTGGGATGGAAGAGGGAGAGGGAGGTATTTAAAATCTATTGGGAGCATGTTAACAAGGTCAATGAGGTACTAATGGATCTATCCAAGTTCCTAAACTCATTCTATGAAGGTAGGGTTGATGAGTATCAGGCTATATTCAAGAAGATATTCGATGGGGAGAGGGAGGCCGACTCACTAAAGGAAAAGATTATATATGAGCTTTCAAGAGGCCCATTCCACCCTATAGATAGAGAGGATATACTCAGGCTATTGATGGTCACCGATGATATCGCATCCTATGCAAAGGGAGGTGCGAGGAAGCTGACCCATCTACACCCCGACGACGTCCCACTAAACATTCGAGACGGACTAGTGAAGATGGTCGATATGGTTAAGGAGGAGATGAGGCTACTCCTAGAAGCCATAAATAGGCTGATCAAGAACCCAAACGAGTCTCTCCAATATGCAAACAAGGTCGAGAGGAAGGAGGAAGAGATAGATGAATTCAAGGAGGAACTAATTACATCCATACTCCTATGGGGGGATCAGACAGGTAGTATAAGTAGATGGTTGATGGTCAAGGAGGCAGTTGAATATTTCGAGAACATGGCGGACAAAATAGAGGATGTAGCCGATATAGTTAGGAGTCTAGCCGTATCAGACTAAGCCACTCCCAGGTAATCCCTGATAACTATATATATCGAGGCAGATAATGCCATAGTTACAAATACTGTTAAAACCCAGAAGAAAGCCAGCCTAAACACTGTAGACTTATCGATCCCGCTAAGTCCACCAGCTGATAATCCTACACCGATTAAGGACCCCGCGGTAGCCAGTGAGGTGGATATTGGAAGCCCAAACCCGATAAAGATATATGGAATTGTACTAAATAGATATACGACAAGCGCGTTACTCATCTCCGCCGAAATACCCTTAATAAGATCAAGCCTCGTAACCTTGAAAGCCATCGTCTCTATAACCTTGGGCCCTATAAAATATCCCCCTATAGCTATACCCACCGATCCAAGGGCCGCAAGAATTATCATAGCATTATAATCTGGAACCTGACCCAGCTTAGCCGCTACGGTAACATATACACCTGTCGCATTCGCAATATCATTTACACCAAAGGAATATGCGGAGAAGATCAATGCAAATATCAAGAGCTTAGATAATATATTCTCGACACGTTCATCATACGGGTCAATATCAAACCTTCTTATAATATATATCGCCAGCCTATAGAAGAGAAAAGCTAACACTAGTGCCGTAAATGGGGAGGATATCCAACTCAATATTACAAGATATAGAATCTGGCTATTGAGGCCCTCGAACCCATAGGCGACCAAACCATATCCAAAGACAGCGCCGACAATCGAGTGGGTCACAGACACATCTATACCCATCTTAGACGCTATTAAATTGACCCAGAAGACGGCGGCGGCAACAGATGCAAATGCACCAGCTATCGAGATCTCGGGAACAATTCCCTTACCCACAGTCTTCATTACCATAAAACCCTGGGTTAAAGCGCCAACAGCAGTAAAGACCGCGAATAATAAAACAGCCCTCTTTATACTTATAACCCCAGCCCCGACAGCACAGTCTGTGGGCTCAGCAGCATCATTACCGCCTAAAGTCACAGCCATAAGGAAAGAGAGTACAACGCCAGCGCCGAGTATAACTTGTTCTATCAAAGTATACACCGTTCTAAATAGATTCGGAATAAGGGGCTATTTTTCATTATTTATATTTTAATAATCTCTATAGATTGGTATTTAGTCTATATAGATTTCATATCCATCCATTAGTCTATATAGCTATCTAAGCCTCCTAACATTAGTTATATATATCGGGAGAACTATGGCGATAACCAACAATGATAGCAATAGTTCCCAGATGGGAATCTCATTAACCAATTTTATATATATTTTTGTCTCATCGGATGGGACTATACTCATATTATGGAATCTATATGGACCCAATCTAATATCTATGTCAGATCCGGAGGCAATCAACTGATTATCTAGGTATACCTCAACAGGTAGTTCGGACTGGATAGTCAATGTTGAGGCAGTCCTCCCAGTCGTAAGAAGCATATTAAGCCCTTCGACGCCTAGCTCTATCTCCCTCCCAAAGCCAAATTCATCACTATAATTTGGGTATAGAAAAACTAGGTAAGCGGCGTAACCAGCGGCCAAGATTATTATAAACTGGAGGATAATCGCATTGATAAATAGCTCCCTAACTTTAGCCCGCCTATTCATCGGCCTCCCCGGCCTCCAACACCTCAAAGGATAACTCAAGTAGCTTCTTACTACCTCTAAAACGCCATTTCCTAAGCCTAACCCTACCTACACCCCCCGTACTTCTTAGATGCTCTTTACTGCATGCATTAATGTTCCATCCATCGATAACTACTACCTGTAGGGTATCCACCTCCCCAGGGACTGGATATAAGTCATAAATTATTTTACCGAAAATCTCTTCAGCCTCGCTTCTAGCCAAATGTAAAACCTTGATCGGAACATCTTCCCTAATCTTGAGGTTAGCCAGTTCAAATATCTTATCTATCTCTTCTATAGATGGTTTCCTAGTAAATTGTACCACAAGCCTCCCTCTATTACCACTCACGTATGTAGATGCCGTCCACATAGCCTCGTTACCCAAGACCTTGACGACCGCCCCCTTCAAGACATGCAACGCTGTATGTGTCCTAACCTCAATATCCCTACTCTCCACCAGAGACCACCAATATCTCACCTGTAATATAGTCGTTCCTCACTATGAATACGACTGCATCACCTATCTCCTCCGGCTTCCCTATCCTACCCAGCGGGACCTCCCTAATCCTATCATCGAGATTGGGTACATTACCAATTAACTCTGTGTGAATTAATCCGGGTGCTATGGCATTGACTCTAATGTTGTATTTGGCTAATTCTCTCGCCAGCGATAATGTAAATCCATTGACACCGGATTTAGCCGATGCATACGCGACTCTTCCGGGGTAGGGTAGAGCCTTGGAGCTTCTAATGGAGGATGTTATTGATGAGATATTTATGATTACCCCCCTACGTTGCTTAATCATATGTGGGACGACTTGTCTAGTTACGTTGAAGACACCATATAAATTCACCTTGATTATCTCATCCCATTCACTCCAACTAAGTTCATGGAAGGGGGTGGCCCTAAATATACCCGCGTTATTAACCAGTATATCTATCGACCCAAACTCTTCCAATGCTTTATTGACGAGGCGGCCTGCTTCATCATATTTAGATACATCGGCCCTTACAATGATATATTCATAGCCCCTATCACTAAGTAGCTCCGCCATCTCCCTAGCTGCAGCCTCGTTCGACCTATAGTTAATCACTAGCTTTGCACCGCTCTCACCCAGCCTCAAAGCTATACCCCTGCCTATTCCCCTCGTAGAGCCAGTTATTAAGGCAACCTTACCCTCAATATCCAAGCCTAATCACCCTATAAAGCCATATGGATACATTTCACCCCTGATATCTGGATATACACCCACCAACTCGTCTTTCCTAAGTAATATAGCCCCCACACCAAGCCTAGAGCCAAGGGGTAGGCTGACCCAACCCTGCCTAGAGACACCTACGAATCCACTCTCGAATCTAACCTCTCCGGACTCCGGCTCCCATATAAACCTAGGATACTCTATGGCTTCCTGAGGATACATATTATAATCCAATAGGTTTGTGATCAGCTGGAGATGTAGCTGAGGCCTATATATCCCGGCGGATAGGCCTAAGACATATATAGACTCATCATTTTTTATTAGCGGTGTAGAGAGGGTGTGAAGTGGATACTTATTCGGTTCCAAGTGGTTGACGCATTCCCTATCGAAGGTGAATGAGGACCCTCTATTATTGAAGACGACCCAATATTCAGTGTCTACAACCATGCTACCAAATGGATGGAATAGGCTCTGGATACAGCCGACTACATACTTAGAGTCAGATACACAGAAGAAGGTTGTATCCCCATCCGCTGATGATGCATATTCACCACTAAACTCCTCGATAAAACCGGGGTCCAATAACTCATCCACCGAATGCCTCATATACCTCGGGTCACCAAGCAATCTATGTCTAATTGCATATATCTTCTCGAATAGGCTAATATAATAAGCTATCCTATTGATTGAATTGGGCTCAGGATTCTCTCCCTTATAATCATGTAGGCGGAGTAGCTGGAGAGTAGAGATTCCAAGAGAATTCAAAGGCATCTCATACACCCTAGCCCCCTTATAATCGACTACCAATGGCTCAGCTATGGAAGCCTCATATCTACGGAAGTCCTCTGGATCAAATACCTGGAAATCTTTATTCAAAGTCTCTATAAACGACTCCATCGGGGGGCCTTCATAAAAGCTCCTCGGATCCTCAGCTATCTCCTCCAAAAGCCTAGCTAGACCAGGCATGCGGACCCTACCCCCGACCTCAACACCCAATATCGAGCCATATATCTGTTTAAACTCCTTAGAGACGTGATCCGCCCCTATATATCGGGAAACCCCATTCTTAAGAGTCCTACTCAATGGAAAACCGTCTCTGCACATCTTAATAACTGGCTCAACCAAGGTTCTCCACTCCAACGACCCATAATTCTTCCACATTCTATAAAGCCCATCGACTAGACCGGGTACTGTTACCGAGGCAGCACCATAAGTGGGCATCTCACGATACCCATGTTCCATAAGACTATCTATCGACACATATTTACCCGAGTATCCGGACCCCATTACTACAGACACTTCATCACTATCCATATCCAACAGTATAGCAAAGAAGTCTCCACCAATACCACCTAAATGGGGTATACAAATGGCTAGGCCCAGGGAAATCGTCACAGAGATATCTATCGCGTTGCCACCCGCATCCAATAATTCCTTACTAAGCATAGCCACATACGGATTCTCACATGCCAACCCAGTCCCATAAGTATATAATGGGGTCTTAAACATAGAGAGCACCCTCTACGGAATCAAGTATACAAATAATAATCTTAGTAGCCCTAAATACTTAATAATATCTTCAACCTACACTGTTGAATGTGGGATTATTAACATGAGTGAAGCCTTGGTCGACGACTTGAGTAGGTATTGGAATGTTAGAGTTAAGATAGGTGAGAATGAATATACATATAAGCTATACGACACATTCGACAAAAACATAATCCTGAGAAAAGACTTCATCGACCTAATCAAGGATAGAGTATATAGATTTGACAATTACATGGCAGGGGATATAATAACATTTATCATATCACCCGAGGGCGAGGACTATAGTAAATATGCTATATTTATGTTAATGATCGACCTTGGAGAAAACTTCCCAGAATACCCAGGTGACCATTACTTCCTATTCGCACTTAGGAAGGATGGGAATGTACATCTAATGGGCGTCGCAAGCCAGGACCTAACAAGGGATGAGGCAATAGAGATACTGTCGATAGCCATGGAGGAGGCAGAGAAGGTCAATGCATTCGTATTCGCCTTCACCAAGGAAGAGGATGAAGAGTAAGGAATGGGATGCTGCCGAATCCATAGAAAGCTAGGTTTGCAATAATTATACCCAAGACTATCAACACAACGATAAGCATCAAAGGATCCCTCCTCGACAGCGACTCACCCAAAACAAATATAATAGGGGCTAGGGGAGTCGCTATAAGGAGCCACATACCAAACTCTATAAATTCAGTACCCAAGTCTATATTCAATAATAATAGCCCTCCACCGAGAGCCAGTGAGGATATAGATATTATCAATAGGGTCCTAACGATATCCCTATATATCCTCTTAATCATCTATATACCCAACCCCCTACCTATCATCAAGATAGAAAATATCAAGAGCATAATACTGAACATCACCCTGAGATACCTAGCCTCAATCCTAAAGCCCAATCTACTCCCCAATTGAGCACCAGCAGATGCCCCCAGGACAGCGTAGGGAGCATACACCAAGTTTATAACCCCATTAATAAAGTATATATAAGTGCTAGTGGCAGATGTGATGGATATCATAAATAGACTGGTGCCTATAGCCACCCTTGTAGGTAGAGATAGAAGAAGGATTAGGATGGGCATCTTCAGAATACCTCCCCCGATACCCAATAGACCGGACAATAAGCCAGCAAGGAAGCTCACGCCTACCCCTATAGCCAAGTTCCTCCTAGTACGCCCCCTAGACCCATGCTCCTCATACTTCTTACCCGCCACCATCCTATAAGCCACATATATCAAGACGGCTCCGAAGACTATGTATATATAGGACTCACTCGCCATCAAATTCAGGTTAGCCCCAGCTATGGCCCCCAGCATAGTAGTCGACTCCAGTAGTAGGCCAAGCCTATAATCCACGACATCCCTATCTATATATACTATTGAGGCCGATATCGAGTTGGCAAGTATCGATAATAAGCTGAGTGAAACGGCCACCTTAATAGGTATACCGAGAAATATGGTTAGCATGGGAACTATGAGAAAACCCCCACCCAGCCCCAATAGGGAACCCAGGAATGCCCCGAGGCCGGTCACGAAACCTATCAGAATAGCGGTCGGAATATACATGACATACACCAGTACATGGGGGAATATGAATCCTAAAATCTATATTTTTATATAAAGCTTAATGCCATTCATGTAACATCCCATATATACCAGAATCTAACTAAGTAAAGCAGTATAAATGCAGCTGCTACCGCTACTAATAAAATAATGAATATATAGTGTGTAGATATATTATCAATTAATGTGCTAAGCCAATCCCTACTCACACCCGGCCTAATCCACATTGTTACAGAATATCCACCGACACCGTCAACCATAGGAATGAGTAGTATATCATATGTATCTGGAGGAGCCGTAAAGTTATGTATGTATATGGAGTTCCTCCAGAATCCCGGGATATATTGTGGGAAGAATATCGACATTAAAGTGCCACCACCAGCATCTATGTTTAGTGAGTCGACTGATAGGAAATGGTCCCATCTAATGGACGCCCCTTGTCGAGCCACCACCACCTCAATAACTAGGCCAGGCCTAACATAATCTAACTCTCTATAATTAGTATGTAGTGAGAATGTTAAAGGAATAGAGTGGTTCCCGATTATAATCGGTTCACCAATACCAGTTATGGGGTTCCAAACATAGATATTCGGCTGTAAATCCGTTGATATAGATATATTCAAAAAATAGTTACTAAATACATACTTAGCTCGAGCCCCACCTACGCTAGCGACATCCCAGCCAGCAGTTGATAAATCCAGAGAAGCGACTATCTCATCATCATTTATATAGCCATCCCCATCTACGTCTAAAAAGAAGAGTAGCTCTCGGAGTATGATGGCGACCGATACACTACCCCCATCATCAACAAGATATATAACCGGCCTACCCCCATCCAACTCAATACTATATACAGAGGTATTCCCATAAAGAATGAAACGATTATCAATGAAGTATCTAAGATAACCATCTACCAACGCATAAAAATAATATGCCGCCCTATAGTCGCCCCGAACAAATAGAAAAACATCTCCATATTTTATATATGAAAGCATTCTCGGGAGAGACTCCCTATAGGCCTCGACTACCCACTCAATCTTAGAATGATTAATAACATCACCAACCACATCAAGCAGATGAAGCAGATTAGCCTTGAAACCATACACATATTCATATGTAATATAGGGCTTAAATGGATCTATCTTATCCATGTTAAAGAGAAGCCGGTACTTTCTAACCAGCATATCGATATCCCTCAAAGCACCCTCTAGAACAGCGAGATTCGTGGAGTTTAAATCATCAATTAAATTACTGACCCTATACTTTATCTCCATAAGCTCATCCATATATATAGTGCCGAAACTTGTGTAGGGAGCGATAATGAGCATGAAGTTAACCGTATTCAGGATAGAATTAAGACTGTTTACATAGAATTGGTAAATCCATCTATTGGGATAAGAATGTGACATAAATTCATTGAGTGAAGTATTCAAATCATTAATGAGCTGCTTAGCCACATCTATTCTGTAGTTAGCGTCACCAATTTCGCCATCGTCGATTAAAACCCGGATATCATCTAATGTATCTCCAATAGCCAGCAGTAAGTTCCCGGCTGATGCAGGGGGGTTATATCCGAAAGTCTTCAGCCGTATATAGTAGTCTCTAAGTACATAGTAATCTGATCTTAATTTAACATATTCTATTGTAGTTGATATCATGGATATACGTCTCGTTGATACGCCTTTTTCACATAATGGGCACCCAGCATAGACAGTTAACAAGTTAATAGGGAATAGGTTAATCAGTAATATTATAACCAGGAAGATAGAGGTCCTCACCATCACATTCATGCCCCTCTTATTGGATATTTTAATTCACAACGAGCATTATTATAATTTTTGATTAGATATGAAGATAGCCACAGTAGATGACATAAAGAGATTAGATAATGAAGCCTCCACCAAATATGGTATATCTAGATTATTGCTTATGGAGAATGCCGCGATGGCAATAAAAAATGTCGTGGAACATGAATTCGGGGTCAGTGGACTAAAGATTCTTGTAGTTGCTGGCCCAGGAAACAACGGGGGTGATGGGCTGGCTGCAGCAAGGCAATTACACTCATGTGGTGCCGATACAACGATTTGCATACTCACAGATGAGGATAAATTTAAGGGAGAAGCTAAAAAGAACTTGGAGATAGTTAAGAATATTGGGCTCCCAATCCATAGAATTACTGAGGCATCCGACTTAAATCCATATCTATTAGATTCTGATCTAGTTATAGATGCAATATTTGGTACTGGCTTGAATAGGGATGTTAGGGGTATATATGCTGATGCCATAGATGCCATTAACGATAGCTATGTACCAGTATTGTCAGTGGATATTCCTTCAGGGATTAACGGCGACAATGGCCAAGTAATGGGAACCGCCATATACGCCGATTATACTGTGACATTCGGCCTCCCGAAGCC
>WAMZ01000026.1 GCA_015522055.1 Candidatus Geothermarchaeota archaeon | reverse complement strand
TATATCACGCTTATATTTGGATTCAATATCCTATCGAAGGTGAACTTTACATCCTCAGCAGTAAATTCTCCCCAACCCTTATGCCACTTGACACCACGCCTCAAATAAAATGTATACTCCAACCCATCTGGCGATACTTCCCAGGACTCAGCCAAGTCGGGAACGAGATTCCTAGTACCCTTCTCATATCCAACCAACGTACTATATATATTGGCTATAATACCATAGTCATTAGTCCAGGTCGTCTTAGTGGGATCCAAAGACTTCGGAGAATTATCCCTAAGTATTATTATCTGCCCGGCGAAGGTGGGTCCAGCTGCAGGGGCGGGGCCCACCCCCTCTTCAGGCGGAGGCTGGAAGAACTGTGTATACAGAAGCGCTACAACTATGACTATAACGACGACGATAGCCAGACCGACTATCCTACGGTCAGCCAATGTACCCACCCCAAATTCGATGTCTAAATAAATATAAAGAGTAGTATTAACTATTTATATACATTTATTCATTAAACAAAAACCATCAAATATTAATCATTTGTTAAAAGAATCGGCACATTTTCTTTACAATGTTAATAATATATATCGATTAAGCAAAGTTGTTAATTGCCCTATACAACAACCATATTTTCATACTGTAAATCGATGCGTGTATTCCCCCATTAATCATAATCTATTATTATGTCAGCTTAACTATTTGATTTACCATGAGCAATATTGAAGAGTTGATTAAGATAATTGAGAACGCAATAAAGAATAGGAGTGACGTTGTATTAGATCCCTATGACTATGCGCTGCTTATGAAGATATTGGATTTGGAGGACGCGATTAAACTCTATAACTCACTTTCAGAGCTTTTCCCTGAGGCAATAGAAGATAATATTGCAGAGCCCCACGAGATCATCCTAACCTATGATGGTAGACTCTTCCGCAGAATAATAAAAAGATTAAATAAATTTAGATGACTCCATATAGCTATCGTCTTCTGTATGCATACATAACGAGTGATATGCCTAATACTAAGTAACCGAATTGGAACAAGAGCCTGATAAGCTCCATCTTGGATGCATAGCCAAACAGGACCGCGAGTATACCTCCGATAAGACCCTTTTCATGAAATATGCTATCCTCGGGCAGGTTTAGATTATAAACTATGTTTGACCATGGCTCGAGCGCCCAGCCCTTATCCTCACCATACTCGACCAACTCATGTATGCCATATCCTAGGATGCCACTAGCGACGAATACGATTAGTATGCTTGTGAAGTAGAAGAATTTCCTAAGATCTAGTCTTAGACCCATTATAAAAATCATATAGGATATGAATAGGGCTATTGCGATACCCACCCATACGCCTATGAAGGAGGCATAGGGCTGGATGAAGATTAGTGGTAGTAGGAATATAACGGTCTCCAACCCTTCTCTGAAGACAAATACAATCCCCAGTGAGAATATGCCTAAGGCACCTCTAAGATTTATGCGTCTCTCTACCTCCCTCTCTATCTCGGCTTTGATGTTCCTCCCCTTCATCGCCATCCAATAGATAACACTTGTGAGGACAGGTACCGCTATGAACGCTCCAACAGCCTCTGCCAACTCCTTCTCCTCCACAAGTAAATAAGTGTTATATGCTATTACACCAGCCACACCACTGGCTATTATGCCAATAATTCCACCAGCCAATAGATATTTTGAATATTCATCGAGCCCCATCCTCCTCAGATATAAGAGGACTATCGCTATAAGTAGGGCCGCCTCGAAGGCCTCCCTCAATGATATCAGTATCTGAGCATACATTTATCGATACACCCTCGCGCACTATAGATAGACAGACTTTTTAATTAAATTATGACATTGTTATACGTTATATCTATTAGTATATGCATATCATTAGCCAACCTATATTAGCTATACTTAACCTATCCTCTCGATAATTTCAACTATATTAGCCGCTATCTCGCTCCTCCAAAAAATCGGGATGAAATGGAAGCCTAGTTTAATGCTTGAAAGCTCTCCACCAAACTCCAATAGATTCTTGGCAATAGTCTCGACATGGGAGATATACTCTGAATTACTTAAGTCGGCCAAATGCCTAATATCTATCTTCAAAGCCCCGCTCCCGAGTATATTTACAATCCTCTCGCTCAGCATCGGTATCAGGCTTATGAGGATATGGAGCCTATCCTCCCCCCTATAGATAGCGTCGATCTCCTTTAAAACTCTTATAACATTTTCCGTATCGAAGACGACCTGGGTCTGGAAAAATTTTATCCCTAGGGAAACTTTATCGATAGCCCTCTCAACCTCATTCCTTCTATCTGGGAGTAATGCCCCACCGACAAAGAACCTCTTCCTTGGTACCCTAAACTTCTTTCCCCCGATAACTAGCTCACCATCTGAGAAACCCTTAACTATACCCATAGCCGTCCTCAGATTTAGACCCCCTTCCATCCTCAAGTCTCCAGTTAGAAGAAGTAGGTTGTTTATATCTAGTAGTGCGGCGCCGAGAAGCCATCTACCCAAAGTATATAAATTCTCGAGCCCAGCGGATATATGTGGAATTGCCTCTATATGTAGCCTTGACTGCAATATATGTCCTAGTATAATGGGGTCTGACGACAGATTTCCTAGTGGATTGTTTAGGGTATTTATCCCTATTATCCATCTATCAAGACTATATTCCCTGAATACATCAATGAAATTACCTAAACTCTGCCTATTTCTGATTAGTGGAGCCTCAAGTGTCAATGGTACACTACGCCTGTTCAGTAGATCTTTGAACTCATTCATCTCAATCAGCAACCCAAACTCTACATTTAATCTATATCTAAATGATTAAAAAATAATGATTCTACATGTCGTTTTTGAAAAATCAATTATTGTATGGAGTCGGTATATGAATATTAGTTCATAATTTATACACCAAGATTAATCATATGTATATCCTTCTTATTGATAAGGTGGGGTAATAATATGTATCAAGCATATATTGTTGGCATATTCCCTAGAAACGACAACCTTGCATATAAATGGAAACTATATGAGAGGGGTGAATTGGGGGAGGATGAATTCCTTGAAACTTTGAGAGAGTCCCAGGAGGAAGTTATCAGAGTCCAGCTGGAGGCCGGCCTCAGCCATATACATGACCCATATATAGATTGGCATGATATTTTCAGACCATTTACTGATTTAGAGGAAATCGATATCGGCCCGATAACTAGATACTTCGAGAATAATACATTCTATAAGAAACCAGTGATTAGGGGTAGGGTCAGGTACCCAGATGGATTCATACTTAATTATCTACATAAGGACTTGATGCCTAGGGATAGGGATTGGGTAGCGAGTCTACCAGGACCATATACATTCCTAAGACTGTCCATGTACAAGAATTTGGATGATGCAAAGGCCAGCATAAATAATATATTAATTGGATCTGCATTAGACATGGCAGATGCAGGATATAAAGTTATTACTTTCCATGAGCCATGCCTAGCATACTATAATGATATAGACTGGGGGCTAGTCCAAGAACTATATAGAGCATTCGATGAATATGGAATCGATATTAGAATTCATCTATACTTCGGGGATGTGAAGAACAAGATTGATAACCTGACGAATCTACCCATATCCAGCTTCTCCCTCGATACATCATATACAGATATAACCAGCATAAATAATTTGGATAAGAATGTGGTTGTGCTTGGCGTCCTAGATTCACAGAATACTTTGATCGAGGACCCAACTCATCTAATTAAATCAATCAACATATTCAAGGATAATAATAGTGTGGACACCATAGCCTTGACACCAAATACCGACCTAGACTTCCTAACATTCGACTATGCTGTAAAGAAGGTTAGGTTATTGGGTGAAATATATAGGAGGTTGGGACAATGAGCCTACCAATACTCCCGACCCAGGAGATTGGGAGCTTCAGGAAACCTAAATATCTAATAGAGGTATATAGGAAATGGCTTAGGGGAGAAGACGTAGAAAGTGAACTGACTCAAAAGATTAGAAAGGCTAGTATAGAGACTATTAGGCTGATGGAGGAGGCTGGTCTGGATATAGTCTGGGATGGGGAGATGCATAGATGGGAGATGTATTACCATCCAGTCAAATATATTGATGGGATTGAATTCGTGGGTCAGGTGAGGGTATTCGACAACAGATACTTTATCAAGGGGCGTGTAGTATCCGAACCAAAACTCATTAAGAATTATCATCTACATGAATATCTATTCGTTAGGGAGAATGCTAGGAAACCTGTAAAGCTTCCAGTGACGGGTCCATATACCTTGGCAGACTGGAGTTTCAACGAGTACTATATGGGGAAGTGGTATAAGGAAGAGAGGGACCCTAGGAGGGCTAGAAGGAAGGCTAAGGAAGAGTTGTTATTTGCATTATCCAAAAATGTTTTAAACCCTATATTGCGTGAGATAGAGAAGGTGGGGGTATTTAGGATCCAGATAGATGAGCCCGCCGCCACCACCCACCCAGATGAGATGGATATATTTGTCGAGGCATTCAATAAGTCCGTTGAGGGCATCAATGCAACGATTACAACCCATATATGCTACAGTGATTACAGAATCCTGCTCCCATATATAGATAGTATTAAGGCTGTACAATTCGCCTTGGAGTTTGCGAATAGAGATACATGGGAGAGGGGAGTAAGTGATGATAAGAGAATCGGCTACCAATTCCTAAGAGAATTGATGGAATATGGCTATAATGGAGAGATAGGCTTAGGTGTAGTAGATGTCCATACCGACGCAATTGAGCCCGTAGAGCTGATAATGGATAGAATCGAGTATGCATTAAAATATGTCGATGAAAGGAGACTATTTATAAATCCAGACTGCGGTCTAAGGACACGTACAAGGGAAATCGGTGAGGCTAAACTTAGAAACATGGTTGAGGCCACTAAGAGGATTAGGAGGAAATATGGATGGGAGTAGGTATATACCAATTCGGTGGATAATTTTCTAAAAACCTTTTAATATATTCGCTATAACATAGTTGTATAGACCATTATTAAAAGCTCCTATACCGAATAAACTATTCTCGGTGGGATTATGTTGAGGGTCGCTGTGGCTGTCGGTGAGGAAGATAAAATATTTCCAGGTCACTTCGCCCACGCCAAGAGGTTCAAAATATTCGACTACTCCATTGAAGACGGCGAGTCGAAATTCGTTGAGGATAGGAAAAATAAGTTGGGGGAATTACCTGATATGGATGACCCTGACGCAATCCATAGATTCGTCAGGGAATTAGGAGTTCCTCTACATGGAATCCCGAAGTATATGTGGCTAAAGGAGAACGTATTGAGTGATGTGGATGTGATAGTTGCTGGTGGTGCCTGCCAAACAAGTTATTCATACTTCATGTCAGAAGGGGTCGTCGTAATATTCGAGGAGCCCAATGGGGATATTGAGGGGGTATTCAATCTACTGCGTGAAGTGTTGAAATAGGTCTTGATAGTGATTATCTGTAAACACTTGTAAATGACTGTTCACATCTCATTACATAGACTTTTTAATCAATTCTTTATTGACGAGGTTAGCCTCAGGAATCCTTTTCTCGATATATATTTCCCTCAGGATCCTATATACATCTAGAGCCGTATAATATGATGAGTAGTCTGAGAAGCCACCGGTATGCGGTGTAAGAACTACATTCTCCATATTAATTAATGGACTATCATTGGGTAATGGCTCCTCCCAGAATACATCTAGACCAGCCCCAGCTATCCTACCCTCCTCCAAGGACTTAATCAGAGCCAGCTCATCTATAACTCGCCCCCTGGATACATTTATAAGTATCGATCCCCGCTTCATCAATCCGATCAACTCCTCATTTATTAGCTTCTCCGTATCGGGTGTTAAGGCTATAGAGACGATTAATATGTCGCACTCGCTAACCAGATTCTCCAATGGTTTATACTCGATATCTATACTATGCTCTACCTCAGGCTTCCTACGCCTACTCCAGTAGTAGACATCTGCTCCAAAAGCCTTGAATAATTTAGCGGCTTCACTACCTATCCTCCCCAAACCTATTATTCCAACTTTCTTGCCCCTAACCACAGTCCCCACAAGATTCTTGGTTGGAGGGCCATGTATCCAGGAGCCGTCCCTGACTACCCGGTCACCAGCTACAATCTTCCTCGTTAGGGCTAGTGTCAGCGCTAAAGCGTGCTCGGCAACTGTAACAGCTATATAATCTGGTATATTAAATACCATGATCCCCTTAGACGTAGCTATATCTAAGTCTACCTTATCGGTCCCCGATCCATGTATAATGATATACTTCAGCCTCGGGAACATATCTATGATTCTACTGTCTACTCTATGGTATGGGGCTGCCACGAGAACCTCTGCATATTCATCTGGCAAATTATTGGTATTAAGCTCGTCATACGAGACGATTTTATAGTCGAATGTTGAATCGGCATCGAGTTTGTCTAGCAGGACTTTATTAGGCCTAAATAGGAAGATAAGATTAACCAATACACATCACCAACATCAGGGAGCCAATTTAAAATAATGGTATTTATAGAAACTGGTTATATAGTTTTAAATCTTTCCTCTAGGAAAACCCTGCCCCTCTGGCTATAACCGAGGGCTTCCCAATATCCATCCCTATATTCCTCCAGGAAAGTTATCTTATATACCCATTTGGCACCCTTCCAGCCATATAGATGGGGTATAAATATTCTAGCTGGATACCCGTGCTCGATGGGGAGCGGAGATCCATTCATCTTAAGAACAAGGAGTGAGTCTTCATGCATAAAGTCTTCAAAGGCTACAACCGTTGTATAGCCATCTAGGCTAGTGAAGTAAACCCACTCCACATCCTCCATCGGCTTAGCCATTTGCGCGAATCTATTTAATTGAACACCCTCCCACTCAACTTCTTTCACCGACCATCCGGTGACACAGTGGAAATCGGTTATAATCCTTTTCATAGGTAGTGCCTTAAGTTCTTCGTAGGATAGTTTCAGCTCATTCTCAACCCTCCCATCCACAATAAATCTATATTTATTTATATCTACTTTCGGCTTACCTAGCGCCATATATATTACGAAGTTTGGTATATATCTCTGTCCAGGTGCATCTGCCCCCTCCATATTAGGCAGCCTCTGGAAAATACATCATCAAACAAATATTCAGATTAATCCGAAATTATTTCATATTAGGTATATATCTTGGCTGAATAGACCTTCTAAAAGTATATAGAAAGTGGGGGATTAGTGGTTATCTGAATCTCTTTAGAAGGAGAACCACGATAATCACTGCAACGATTGCGATGGCTACGCCTATATATGTTATATCGATTGATGGCCCACCCTCAGGGGCTTCCTCAGTCGGCTCATAGGTGGGGAATGTAATCGTATCTTGATAGCTTGCTGGCTCATAACCTGCTTTTGAGGCGGTGATGGATATTTCTACCGTCTTGCCGCTGAATGACCTCACCATGTCCGAGGATAATTTAGCGGTGTATGTTCCCAAGTCACTCTCAGTGAGTTTGATGCTCTCTCCACCCAGTTTCATGACTATATTGTCGGGCCTTATAGGTACATTGATGGCGTCTACAACCTTCACCGTGATATATACAATGGATGGTTTTGGAGGTGGCTCCAGACCAGATACTTTAATGGAGAGAGTGGCAAATTGGCTTGGGTCGGGGGCCTTATCAAGGGCGTCTGCATCAACAATGGCTGTATACCACATACTTGATATGAGCCATATAGCCCTTATGCTTCTATTCTCCAGAATAGGCTTTATATCTGGCCAGTCCCTATCATCTGATGGATCGGTTATATCACTCCCCAGGAGTATCCTATTGACCTCCGGTAGAAAACTCCTACTCTCATTCAGGAAGTCAAACATAAAACTGAATGGATCCTCGATATAAGTGGGCTTAATATCCAAATCTGGTGGTATAACCTCATCTAGATGCTGTGCATGGGTACCCTCAATAACTGCATGTTTGGGCCTAACACCTGGTGCCGAGACATTACTGGTGATGGGTGGATTATAGTCAACCGTTGAATGATATGGCTGTGAGGAGTCCGCCAGGTAATGACTGAGTATACCCGCGGTTTCAAGCACCTTATACCAATTCTCATCCTTAATGTATTGTGTAAGGTTACCCATCAACTCAGCCACCCTCCAGGGAAGTCTCCCCTTCGACGGATCCCTTATATGTTCCTCTAGAGGGAACTCACTGTCGTAATAATGGTTATAGCTCTCACCAGCCTGCATTGCCAGAACAGTATCTGGCCATACACTCGTCTCCCTTATAAACTCCTCATAATGTTTGAAGAACTCCCTCCATCCATCTGGTAGGAAGTCTATAGCCCTAGCCGCAAGCTCTCTATGCCCGACATCCCACCACGCAAGGCCATACCTAGGTACTCCGGATACCAATAGAATGGCTATAAGGAGAAAAGTTACATGAATAATCCTACCCATATAACCACCATTTATAGAGGTCTTGTTTAAAATTCCTTATAGAATTCTAATGAATATAAAACTTAATCCATATCGGCGGGTTATCATAATATTATTATGATTAGGGTTGGCCGGATGATCAGCCATGGAGTTAATCCCAGTTAATCCCGAGCCATTATTACTAAGGGGTGTAAAGAAAATATACTATGTCAGGATTGATGAAAAACCCAGCGTAAAGGGGATTAGGGATATATGGATACTGGCGAATAAAGTAGCATATAAAATTATGAGGAAGCTTGAGATAGATAATTACAGACTAGAGTTCCTAAATAATGAGAATATTGGGAGCAGCTACATGCTATACAGATACAGGATATATCTGGATAATAGGCATATAGCCTCGATACGGATAGTTACGAGAAACAATAATCTATACCAGATAGTAACAACAGTAGGTATATAGAAAAAAGGGAGGAGTGGAGGAATTTACTTCTTCCTAAGGAATAGTACCGCCAAAACAATTATGATGACGACTATTACAGCGCCGATTATAGCGTATCCAGTCAAATTCGTCTCAGTCTTCTCAGTCAACCCCCATCTGAATACATTCATTGTGAATGTCGGCCCGTCTAGGGACACACCGTGATACTCAGAGTTAAATATATTCCTGTCACCTATCAACGACTCACCAGTGGCTATTACCTTACTGTATTTTATTGTGAATAAATCGCTATATACCTGGATGACCTCGGCAGCAGCCAAATAGAACCTCCCGGTATCACCGACGGAATATGCTTCGGGGTCAACACCGTCATGGCTGACTACTGTACCCTGCGGACCAGTCCTAGCTAGCCAGAATATATGCTCGTTGAATACCTGCTCTATTGGAACAAACTTCCCATCCTTATATCCGGCTAGGCCAGCTGGCCCGTGGAAAAGTATTCTATCGACACCCTTAGTTATCTCGGCAGCGGGGCCCTGGTCATTGATGCCTCCAGCCGCCCTCGTAGCGACTACCCTATAAGCCGCTCCAGCATTGTTCTCCGGATCCTCCACAGACATATGGTCTATCCTTAGGTGCGAGCCTATGGCGGCCAGGATCTTATTAGGCTCCTTGGATTTGAATGATGTGTCTTCAGGATTGAGGTATGGCTCGGTGTAATCGCTGTCGGCACCAACCCATAGGAACTTCCCACCCTGTTTGAACCACTCTGCAATTGCCTGTACCTCCGCGTCCGAGAATCCGCTCTGCTCATTATACATCTTACCGATGACCAATGCATCTAAATCGGCTAGGGTCTCAGGGGTGATCTCAGTCAGCTCCACGACCTCCCAGCCAGCTGCTGATAGGTTGCCCTCCAGCTCCCTTAGCAGCTTCTGCGACCACTTATTATCTATATCCTTAACCCTCCCAGGTGTCAAGTCGATACCGATCTTCTTGCCCTGCGCCTTAGTCGGTATATAGGATATCGCCAGCGGAGCAATCAATAGAAGAATTACTAAGAGTATGGCGTAACGCCGATTCATAATATCATCACAAAACTAAGTATTTATGTAAAGATGTTTTTAAATAAATAAACATGTATCAGTGTAAAAGAGATACGTATTTAGAAAGGCTTCCTAATAGTTGTAAATAGCCAATATATGTCTTATCTATGTTTCCTTACGATGTAAAATATGATTGACGCGACGCCCATCACTATAACGATTAATGCTATGTATATCATGAAATTCTCGATGTCCTGCTCAGTGGGTGGCGTCTCAACACCCTCCTTCCCAAGAATGAGGCTGTGATTCAGGAAGAAGGTATTGGCATGGCCCTCTACATCCACAGCCCTAACGAGTACCGCTACTCCCCCACTCTCCGAGAGCTTGACCTCACTATAGAACAGGCTATGTGTTAGTCTATAGACATCCTTAGGCTCCCAGGTGGAATTGTCATAGGAATATTTTAGCTCGACCTTAGACACCCCTGAGACATCATCCCTAATCCTCAGGAATAAGAGTAGGCTATTACCCTTTACATCAGATTTCTCAACATCGATTGACGGCGCCTCTCTATCCTCATCGAGATATATCTTCACAATTTTCTCCTCACCACTCCCTACCCTAATCTTGGCCTGGATCCTCATGAAATCCGTGAAGTTTGTTATGGTCAGCTGGCTAAGTGAGATCCCTTCCAGACTAGCTATCTCACCCAGTGGTAGGGCGACATCTATATATCCATCTATATCGACTTCCATATTATTCTCCACACGAAGGACAAACCCCTTAGCATCAAGGCTCCTCTCCTGGTACTCTATAACATTAAAGTCGAATAGTGGGTATGGATCCACCTTACCATTATATCTCCACTCAATATCATCCGGTCCATTTACATATATTATTCTAAATCCAGAATAAGGCTGTCCACCCTGATATGCATTGGGATCAGTAATCCTTATTGGTGTCATATTAAGCTCGGGCATCAGGAAATGCATATGCCCATGTAGAATCAAGTCTATATCAGAATTCCTCAATACAGCCTCCAGGCCACTCCTATTAGACTCAGGCGTCTCCTCCAGCATAGAGAAGGGGTGGTGGGACGCCGCTATCTTAACCTCATAATCCGAGTATCTAACTAGATCCTCCTTCAACCACTCTATCTGTTCATTCCTTATCCAGCCATTCATCCCATTTGGACCTGTATCGATTAGAATGAGATGGAGGGGCCCCACATTCAAACTTATATTAGATAATCCTACATAGTAGGTAAATAGGTCTCTCTTGAAATGGTGATCGTGGTTACCGGGAACGAGTACTAATGGGACTTGAAGGAGATTATCTAGGTCTACCCTAAAAGACTCAAAGTTTTTCTCGGTAGCCGTATTCAATATATCTCCAGTAATTATTATGAAATCTGGGTTGATGAAATTCGCTCTCCAAATAAGCTTAAGGAAGTTATCCCTCTGCCATATCGCGGAGCGCCTATTGTCATAATGTGTATCCGAGTACCTCAATATTTTGATTGGGTAGTCCCATGAGTCTTTTACCGCGACCGCATTGGGCTCCTCAACCACGGCGCCACCAGAAACTATATATAAATCGAATAATGCATTTGGGACCTGTCTCTTATACACATCTGACGCTGC
>WAMZ01000025.1 GCA_015522055.1 Candidatus Geothermarchaeota archaeon | reverse complement strand
CCCTAATTATGTCCTCATACTCCTTCCTGCTTCTCAAGAGTGCCAAGTTCATTAATCCCATCATTATCGAGGATGAAATTATGGATGCATGTTCTGGAACAGTTTCGGAGAGTCTCTCGATGCCCTCCTCACTAGCAATGTTTTCTGCATATATATGGATGGTATTCTTCAATTCCTCAAGGGCTTGGTCAATGATCGATATGATGTCGATGCCATATACAGTTTTAATCTCCTCATTTAGCTCCTCAAATAACTCCATATAGACACCCACTATAGCCTGATTAATTAATAATAATGATTTACTGCTTGTATATCAATCCATACTGTAACTATTTCTACCGGGTTATCTAAGGCGTCCATTATACATATCTCATTGGGTTCCTGACGCCTTTTGAATATATTCGTCCAGTAGTTTCTTGCATATTTTGAAGGTTCTCCGGGCCCTCTCAAGACCATCGTGTGCATCCTCCCGAGATACTAGGTCTTCTGGCGTCAATAAGAAGTCTTCACCACCACAAAAACTCAATTCCCTTTTCAATGCTAGTTTTCTCGAGGTCTCTGCGAGATAATCTACTTCGCTCCTGAACCATTCAGGGAATCTCTCCCTGAACCTTATTAATATGTCAGAGACATCATGTATCTTGGGATACTCGATTCCAACTAACCTTAGTGATGCCTTTAGACTTAGCTCGACCACCTCTTGGGAGAGTCTAAGTGTATAGGGATAATTCTTATGTCTATAGGCACGTATCGCGTCCCTGAGCCTGAATTCAGCCTGCTTCATATATGATTTTGCAAGTCTGATTAGCTTCATATATCGATGACCTCATATGGCTTGATATCCTTCTTGAGAACCCAGTACCACCTCCCGTTACTCATCTTAACTCTCTCTGCCCCGAGTATAGCCAGTCTACCCCTTATCCTATTCAGCAACCTATCTAGATATCCATCATCATAGACAATTTTCGCTTCATGGGCAATGTCGATAAATAATATTGGAATCTTATCTGCCTCATCTTCAGTAAGTGGATATATGCTTAGATTGGTGTAGATACCCTTGTCACTCAACCACCTCAATTCTTCTCCTACACTCTTTATACATTCATATAATTCGTCTAATCTACTGGATAGACTCCCGGAGAAGTCGTTCGATATAATGAGTATATCTACATCACTATTTTCTCTAGCTTCTCCACGGGCCACTGAGCCGTACACAGCATACGACTTCAAATTATATAATTTCCTAATCTGTCTAAAGAAACTGTATATAAGGTTTAGATACCTCTCTTGCTTGATCCTAATTAAATTTACTTTGCCCGAAGAGATTAATAGGTAATTATTAGGGTCCATCAGCCTATATATCCTAGGCCTGCTCCTTTTAAATATGGGTAGGCAGCCTGCCTTGTGCAGATATGAGAAAGCTATATTCAACTTCCCTCTATCTATTTTTATTTCTTTTTCCGCATCCTCAAACGTAAATGTATCTAACTCGAAGCTATAGTATAGGCTGGAATATATTTTACCGAGCCATCTTTGTATCCACATATTAACGAATAATTAACATTAATAAATAACAAATGTTTATTATCGAATATCCAGACAACTGCCTTCGATTAATGTTTTCACGCTATCATCATAATATTTTAGTGGGTGGTATTTTGATCGGCCCTGTGCCAGAGGCTAGGTTTAAGGACTGGTTTACTGGTATAGCGTTTACCAGGGTTTTCTGGGCAAAACCACTTATCGAATGGAATATAGTAGGTGTCGAGGATGGTGCTAAGCTCTTTAGGTTACGGGTTTTGTATAGGAGGAAGGTGGTTGATCGGTATCTAGTTTTGTGTGAGGACCTCACTCTCGATAAGTCTTCCTTAGAGATACCTAGTGGTGTGAAAGAGTTGTTCTTGATTGTTAGGGATGAGTATCTTGTGGGTTACGATGATTTCATTGTTCGGAGGAGGTCTATACTGTTTTTCTGGGATGCTGAATCCAACTTTCTGGAGCCCAACCGTGAAGTGGATTATAAGGTTATGGAGGATTTCGATGAAGATGTGGTTGAGGCCGCTAGGAGGATTCAGAGGCGGAGTTGGGGGTTCTTTATACCACCCGACCCCGAGAGGCATACCATTATACTGGCTTTATTGGATGATGAGGCTGTGGCCTCCGCCTACCTAAATAAATTTACCATGAATATTGATTTCGGGGTTCATGTAGTTCGGGATCTTTGGCGGCGAAGAATCGGATCAGGTGTTTTGAGGAAGGCTTGGGAGACTGTCATAGATTTAGGCGGTAAATATATGAGTGTGATTAGGGTTCTTGGGCGCTCGGGGGATAAGAGGGCCATCCTATTTTATAAGGCCAACGACCCCAGCTATAAATATTATACTTATAGGTTGATTAGGCGTGGGTGACTAGAAGAAATATTATAATGATAAAAAAAAGTAGAATTCCATACTAGCTACGTCTTAGGTACAGGATTGCTGCTGCAACGACTGCTATAGCTGATATAGCGATGCCAGCTATTATAATTGGGCTGATAGCTGGAGATGGGGGCTTAACCGTGAAGCGTATGGATGCTGTGTCTGTATTTCCATCTATATCTGATACTTCTATGTATACCGAGTATTCCCCTTCTTCATCGATTTTCATGGTGTAGCTGTTGCGGCCAGTTACATCTATCCAGCTTCCTTTACCAATTTTTAGTCTCACATACTTAATGTCTAGGCTTCCCTTGGTAACACGCCATGTCAGAACAACGGTATTATTCTGGATAACCGTTCCGTTTCTGGGTCCCAATATGGTTATGGTTGGTGGGGTAGGTATAACTGTGAATGAGACTCTGGAGACAGCGCTGTATCCGGCTTCGTCAGTTACTTCTATAGTTACTGTGTGATCCCCGCTGCCTATGTCTTCATATGTATAGCTATCCATACCCGTGACATCTATCCAGTCGAGATTATCTAGCCTTATCCGGGTGCTTACTATTTTATATGTGCCTTTTTCAACACTCCATGTTATTCTAATTTTAAATGTATCAAATGTGCTTCCATTAGATGGGCTATCAATAGTTACTTTTGGGGGTCTATCTATCACTGTATAGCTATAGGTGCTTGACTCTATCCAGTTCCCTACATTATCGATGACAGTAACTTTATAGAAGATGGTTGTGCCGTTAGGGAACCTTGGTATGTATGCTATATAGTTGCCATCGGATGGATCCATATATATGTGGCCCCATGACATTAGGTCTGTACTGAATGATAATACAGCTCTGTAGATGCCGGATTTATCGTCATAAGCATTCAAAACTACCTTTACGTTGTGGAGGCTTCCAGGCTCCTGTGGTTCATGGGAAATTGAGTTTATGACTGGAGGCTCTTCCTCGCCTATGCATATAACCCCACCTGTGAATCTATCTTCACCTATATATGCCACTATTAACTTGCCTCTTGAGGCACTTATTGTAAGTCTTGTATAGTTTGCGCCGAAGTATTGTTTCCATGCTAGGCTTCCATCATCTATGTATATCGCTTGGAGTATGCTCTCTGCATATCCTGGGCCCTCGCCTGCTACAACTAACTTTGGCATGGTACCCTGTGTAACCATTGCAGTTGAGTAATACCATGCTACTTCGGGGTCTCCATAGCTCCAAATCTCCTCGAGCGTATCCTTATTGAGCGCCATAATCGCCTTGATTTCTCCTAATGCACCAACTATCAATACCTTATCTTGGTATATGATTGGGGGTATCCTATCGCTACATGCCACATTTTTCTTTAGGACTATTTCGCCGGTTAATGGGTCGACTATAACTAGATTCCCTACTCCAGTGGTGAGATAGATGTATCCGTTATTGTATACTGGGATACTTAAACTTGACTGGTCCGGGGTCGATCTGGATATAATTGACCCATCGTATCTATCTAATGTATATAGGTCTGATGCGACTGTTACGTATACATAGTCTCCATGTATTGAAACTCCTTGGATATTGTATTCAGTATCTAAAACTCTTGACCATAGTATCTCTCCAGTTGATGTACTTAATCCATATACGGTGTGGTTATAAAATAAGGTTCCAACAACTATTAGACCATTGTCTACAGCAACGTTTGAGTAGGTTGAATCGGCTTCGAGCCGGCTAATCCATCTAACGCCGCCATTCTCAATATCGAGTGCTAGTATGTATCCGCCGGTGGTGGCAATATATAAACTAGTATTATCGGCAGCTGCGCTTACTATGAATTCACCAAGCCCTAGAGCATAGATCGCATACCATAGGTCGGGCGTGTCACTATAAACCGCTAACCCCCATTTTAGAGACCCAGTATATAAGTCTAGTGTAGCTATATACTCTGCATCCATAACAATAACTGTATCGCCTACTATAATTGGGGGTAACGGGTATCCGGAGTAGAATCTCTCTGTAGAGATTGTAAATCCTAGTGCAGGGGGAGGTCCGCCTACGCTCCATAATACATTGTAGATGTTGGGTATTGGTGGAGCAATGTTATTTCCTGATGCGTTTAACAACTCACCACTCCAATCTATTTCCAATGGTGGTAACCAATCAGTTATCGTCTCATCGGCGATTAAGGTGTGGACAGCCATCGGCAATGTCATTATGAGTAGTAGGGCTATGGAGACGAGGAAGAGTCTCTTCATAAAGTTACACCAGAAAAATTTGATAATCAATTTATTAAATTGTATTACATATTTATAAATAAAGATACATTAATGAATATTTTCTACTAAGATATTGTAAAAAATTTTTTAAATATTATTAAATATATATTTATTATGTCATACTAATCAAAATCTTCTTTTAGCGGATATTATATCTAGGTATTTTATAAGTAATCTAGGAGGATATTCTATTACTGTATAAATCGATAAATAACTAGGTAAACCCTTTCTTTAGCGGTTAGCTTAATTACTGCGGCTGTGTCATATAACTTAGTCTCTTCCACTTCTTCTCAGCCATCCTATTGTATATCATAATTTCTTTCTCATAGTCATAGGGTGTCAAATCATCGGGTTTAACTCCTAAACCCAATAACTTATTTAGTATTTCTTTAGACATCTCCATCCTATTCATTTCCTCAATTCTTTTAATGTATTCGTATAGGAAATCTCTTATCACCTGGCTCCAGTTAATCTCTTTATGTCTTCTCATGGCTTATAGGAGATCGGCTGGAAGTCTAATCGTGAAGCTGGGGCTCATAATTCCTTCATTGGAGAATATTGTATGTACATATGTATAAATACATACCTATATACAGATGAACAAT
>WAMZ01000024.1 GCA_015522055.1 Candidatus Geothermarchaeota archaeon | reverse complement strand
GTTTAATATATATTTGTTATGATAAATATGTTGCTATGCTAATAATCATAATTTACTGAGTTGCTGTCCGGTGGCTATAATGGTCTCCCATTCATTGCCGCCTATAGGTCCCGAGACAGAGTTTCTGTTGTTAATATATCATTTGATCATTATTCCGGCCATTATTATAGACTTGTATGTCGGGCAGAAGATGGACCATGATATGAAGATGAGTGAGGCTTTGGGCTGGGTAGCTATATGGATATCACTAGCCTCTCTATGGGGTGTATATATATTATTCAGGTTTGGGGTGGAGGCATCCGCCCTCTATTTCGCCAGCTATATAGTTGAATACTCCTTGAGTATGGATAATTTATTTGTATTTCTAGTGATATTTCAGTACTTCGGCGTACCATTTAAGAGTCAACATAAAACCTTGTATATCGGAATAATTACCGCTATTATCCTTAGAGGCCTCTTTATATTCGGTGGTATAGCGCTTATTGAGATGTATCACTGGGTTGTCTATATTTTTGCGATAATACTTATAATATCGGGTATTAAATTGGCGATGAGTGGGGAGACCAAGGTCGAGCCTGAGAGGAATCCTGTGGTTAGACTGGCTAAGAAGTACTTCCCAATAGTCTCCGAATACCATGGCTCAAAATTTATTGTTAGAAATAAGGGTAAATTATTTTTCACACCGCTTATTATAGTGCTTCTAGCTATAGAAACGACTGATGTAATGTTTGCCTTCGACTCTGTCCCCGCAGTTATAGCCATATCTCAGAACTTCTTCATAGCCTACACATCGAATATTTCAGCAGTATTGGGGCTGAGGAGTCTTTATTTTGCTCTTGCTCTAGTTATGTTTAGATTGAAATATTTGGGTAAGGGCCTCGCAATCGTCTTGACATTCCTAGGTATAAAGATCTTCCTTCCTCTTGTAGGCATCAAGATTCCATTGGCACTATCCCTAGGAGTTGTATTCGGCATTATATTCATTTCAATAATTCTCTCACTCCTGAAGAGGGATTGAAGGCAGAATTAATAATATGAATTTTATATATGACACTTAACTCACATAATATAAATGGCTCTATTCATCCCAGGGTTTTGGTGTAGGTTATGAAGCCGGCTATCGAGACTATAAATCTGGTTAGGGTGTTTTCATCTCCACGTGGGGAGTTTAGGGCCCTGGATGATGTCTCGATATCTGTTCCCAATGGAATTATATATGGCTTGTTGGGCCCAAATGGGGCTGGGAAGACTACTTTAATTAGGATATTGGCTACTCTCTTGCTGCCTACTAGTGGAGATGCATATGTAGGTGGATACCATGTTGTGAGGGAGGCTGGTAAGGTTAGGGAGATTATAAATCTTGTGTCTGGTGGGGAGCGCCCAGGCTATGGTATCCTTACTGTTAGGGAGAATCTTATGTATTATGGGCAGGTATATGGATTGACTTGGGCAGAGACAAGGCGTAAGATTGATGAGTTGGATGGATTATTAGGTCTCAGCGACTTTCTGGATAAGAGGCTCAATAGGATATCCACTGGTATGATGCAGAAATATGCCTTGGCCAGGGGCTTGATCAATGATCCTGAGATACTTTTTCTTGATGAGCCTACACTTGGCCTTGATGTGAATAACGCGAGGTCGATTAGGAGGGTTATAAAGAGACTTGTGGAGACGGGGAGGATAAGGACCATTTTATTGACCAGCCATTATATGGCTGAGGTTGAGGAGCTATGTGACTATGTATCTATAATTGACCGGGGTAGGATAATCGCTAGTGGGACTCCGGACGACCTACGTAGGATGGTGGAGAAGGAGATTATATATGATGTCGACATTAGGCTTAGGGATGTTGATAGACTGAAGTTTCTACCACGTCTGGATAGCGTTATTGGCCATACAATTAAGACTAGGCAGTTGAGTGGTGAGGCTAGGATAAGAATGATATTATCTAGCGAGGATATAGGGACAATCATTAGGAGGTTCGAGGATATGGGGATACATGTTCTTAGGGTTCGTAGGAGTGAGCCATCACTGGAAGATGTTTTCCTCAAGCTTGTGGGTAAGGGGATCACCGATGAGGAGGAGAAGGAGTCTATGGAATAAGGTCTTTAGACCGGCCCTAGGGAGGGCATATGTTAGGATAAAGGGTGGTAATAGGGAACCTAGCTGGGTCCTCTGGGAGATAATTCTACCCATGATAATGATTGCAAGCGTTATATGGGCTTATGAACATCTTGGGGCCCCACCGATATTCAGGGGATTCGTCATCCTAGGTGGGGCCATGATGAGTTACTGGTATAATGTCCTTTGGGGGATGGGTAGGACACTATATTGGGAGAAGGAGACGGGGAATCTAGAGTTATTCCTATTATCTGACTCGAAGTTGCCGGGCCTCCTCCTAGGGATGGCCTTTGGCGGGATGTTCAACACATCTATAAGGAGTATAGCTGTAATAATAATGGGTGTATATTTCTTCAATGCCGAGTTTAATATAGATTCGCTACCCATTGCATTGGCTATATTCTTCCTTACATTGGTGGCGTTATATGGCTTAGGGCTGGGGCTAAGTGGGCTACACATCGTGTATGGCCGCATGGGTGTAAGGATAAATGAGGCGCTCGATGAACCAATAATGTTCCTCTCCGGCCAATATTATCCTATATCTACATTCCCACTCTTGGTTCAGTATATTGCTGGATTGATACCCCTAGCGGTCGGCCTCGATGGTGTGAGGAGGGCTCTACTCCTTGGCGAAGGTCTAGATACATTATATATCCATGTAGTTGCGCTGGCTGTTATGATGGTGGTGTTCTACTTCTTAGGGATCCGGATGCTAAATAGGCTTGTTGAGAAGGGTAAACGGGATGGGAGGCTGATACTGAGATGGATGTAGTTAGGTGGTTGCGTAGGTTTTGGGCGGCTGTATGGCTTACTTGGAAGGAGCAGAGTAACTGGACTAAACCATATATTTATATATTATACTCAATGATTACACCATTCTTTTCCGTATTAGTATATGCCTATATTTATGTAGCTATTGCATTCTTCAGTGGTCTCGTTGACTTGGAGAGGGCATATTATTTGGTGACAGGGGTCTCCCTCTACAATTTCATCGGATCAGGCCTATATGGATTGATTTGGACTATACATAGTGAGAGGGAGCACTTCAGGACATTAAAATATACATACTTAGCATTCCCCAGTCTACACCTCTATCTTATGGCCAGGAGCTTCTTCCACTTCATATTAGGAGCTATATATGCATTTATAATGTTTCTAGCTGGCATAGTATTAACTGGCTATCCCATAGATGCTCTCCAGCCAAATATCATGGAGATAGCAATACTAATGATTCTCGGCTATATATGGAGTAGCCAGCTGGGTGTGATGGTGGCCGGCACAAGTATATTTAGCTCTGAATACGGGCCTCTAATAAGTGAGGCTGTCGGCGGTATACTCTTCCTAGCGGGAGCCGTTCTTTATCCGGTCTCTACCTTACCCCCATTTATACAGCCCATATCATATATATTCCCCATGGTTGAGTGGATGGAGCTCATGAGGCACGCCCTAAACCCTGCATACGTTGTATCGGAGCCCAATTCATTATATTTAATCCTAGCTCTAAAGACATTTCTGTATCTCGTAATATCCATAATATATTTCTCAATAATTGAGCGTCTCACCCGCAGGAAGGGGTATCTGGAGGCCACTCTCTATCACTAGCCCCTTACCTATAAGCATAAAGAAATAAATCAATATACCGTGAAATAATATACTAAAAGACGCGTTTCTACCGTCGCCTATGGTGGCTTGTTATGGGTAGATATCTTGTCTTGATGGCCGTGGTGATAGCCGCGGTGGCTGTCGCGGCTGGATATATTTATATGTCTGGCATGCTATCGGAGAGGACATTTAGGGGTCAGGAATTAACGACTCCTCTGCAGGCGTATGACTTTACGTTAATCGATCAATATGGGAATAAAGTGTCGTTATCAGATTTTCGGGGGAAGGTTATAGCAGTCTCATTTGTATATACACATTGTCCAGATATATGTCCAAGGATAGTCCTCGAGATGGCTAAGGCATACACCGAACTTGAGAAAATTGGGTTGACTGATGAAGTTGTATTCGTATTGGTGTCTGTGGATCCGGAGAGGGATACCCCTGAGCAGTTTAGGGAGTGGTCAAAAGCCCTAAACGCTGAGGAGTTTGTGTATTTAACTGGGAGTTACGAAGATGTATCGAGGGTATGGAAGAATTACGGTATATATGTGGAGAAGCAGAATATGACTGGAGGGATGCCCAGTGGGCATGGTGAACATACTGGTTATATAGTGAGTCATACCCCTGTAGTATACTTAATAGATAGAGACTTTAAGATGAGGATTATACTTGCTGGGGTTCCACCTGACTGGAGTTATCAGGATTTGGTTAATGATATAGAATTATTACTCGGATAGCCTACCCAGCTTCGACACCACATATATCAATATTATAATATTAATTAGAAGACCAAGTCCGGAGATAAAATAGAATAGGTTTATGTATAGACGGGATACTCCTAATGTGGAGCCGGTCAGGGATGCAACTATAAATGTTGCTATGGATGATGCTGCGGAGAATCCGCATGAGGGGCATGATAGTATAGATGTCGATATGGTCGATGCGCCCAGTATAGATGCAGCAGAGCCTATAGACGCCCCTCCCTTCTCAAATCTACATTTACCTTTTGAAAATCTCGATAGATATAGTGTGGACCCGATCGTTA
>WAMZ01000023.1 GCA_015522055.1 Candidatus Geothermarchaeota archaeon | reverse complement strand
TATGGGGGAGAAGCAGAGATATTCCAGGCAGATGTATCAAGAAGAGAGGATGTGGAAAGGATGGTGGGAGACATCCATAATGTACTGGGTCGTATATCGGTATTGGTTAATAATGCTGGCCTCGGACTCGCCTCCCCAGTAGCCATGATGCCGGAGGATATGTGGGATAGGCAGATAAACGTCTCTTTAAAAAGTGTATACCTAGTCACCAGAGCCGTCTTAAACGATATGATAGAAGCTAACTGGGGGAGGATAATAAACATATCGAGTATCGCCGGCATCACCGGGGCAGAATACCTCTCAGCCTACGCAGCGGCCAAAGCAGGAATCATCGGCTTCACCAAATCACTAGCCATAGAAATAGCTAAATACAACATCACAGCCAATGTGGTGGCACCGGGATTCGTAGAGACCAATCTAGGCCTAAGTTACTTCAAGTGGTTAGATGAGGTAATGGGCCTAAAAGACAGTCTAAATAAATTCTTAAAACACAAGACACTAACAGGTAGATTAGTAGACCCGAGTGAAGTGGCCGAGTTAGTGGCATTCCTAACCAGTGAAAAAGCATCCAATATCACAGGACAAGTATTCATAATAGACTCAGGAACAACAATAGTAAGCGGCAGCAAGCCCCCTTAATATCTCTGAGTCATAAACAAGCTATCAATATATTCAATAACTTTATCTATGTCTATATCTCTCCCCTTAAATACCTTTTTGCCTACGATGATCGCTGGCTCCGACCCCAATCCATATCTAAACGCTGTAATGGCTCCCCTTAAACTATCGGCACCAACAACCTCCACCGTAACACTATCACCAAACCTAGACAGCTTCCTAAGAACATCTACAAGGAATTCCTGATTCCTCCTTATTGACTCTGGATATTCACTCAGCTGTTCAAGCTCAAGCTCACAGCCATATAACATATCGGATGGACAACATGGTGCACAAGTAGAAAAAATAGTGGGAAAGAGCCCATATATCAGTACCCTAACATTCTTCATCAATATAGAATTTATGTGTCTGGCATTAATATTTTAGTAATAAAGTTTTAGAGAGAGCACATCATACTCTACACTAGAGTTAATAAATGGTATGTTAACATCCCTATTAACCACAACTTCCCCATACCATCATCAACTCATCTAGACTTAGTATATATAGATTCCCACTGAAGTATTCCTTAGGTTTATGCCCTCCATTCTGCTTAATTATCTTGCAATTGATCCATATTACATCAACGGCTATCTCGATCCTCTCTTACACTCTTTACAGAAAAACCTCTAGGCACTTTCCACTCGGCACTCTCAGGCCTATTAACCAATATTCTAATATTTTCCTCGGCCCCTGGTAAAACGCCACCCTCATCTAAATCTTTCCTTGATAATTCACCCCAGTCATTACGACCTCCATCTCCCTTCTTCAACCTACCAATCACCATTTTCAACTATGAGACTTTCCATCCATATTTATTTATAACCACTAATTGATAAAGCTAGAAACAATTCCCTAATCTTGTCGCAACAAAATCTACCCACTAAAAATTATCAATTTAACTATTGAATAGCCACCGTTAAAATCATATAAGTTGCATTAAAAATTAGTAAGCCTGAGAACCTCTCTATGTTCAGAAAGGGTCCCAAAATTGAACAGTCTCCCCATATGTCCATAAATGGTGATTTCTGGACATTTTTTGTTCATAAAGGGTGCCTATAATTTCTTTACACGTGCTTGTGGATTTACTTTAGGGGTATGATTGAAAATAGGCAGCAGTCGTCTCCCTTGGCTATGCATTTATCCTCCTTCACGACTACTTTGGACGCATATAGTCTTTCAAATAGCCCCTCTAATAGGCCTTTTATGAAGCTACTCCCCTCTTCTAAACCCAGTTCCTTAAGTATAATACACTCCATGGATCCCTCTACCGTTATATGTATAGAATCGTCTTCTTTGGTGTATTTAGATACTAGGCCGCCACCCGACATCAGCCCCAATATCTTCAAGTACTTCAATGCATTATCCACATTTATATTCTCTACATACTCCCTTAGATGGTCGTATGCACCATATCCATATGCCTTACCTACATGTAGAAGGAATGATGAAACCATATCGGGAACGAACATCTTATAGAGATTCTTAATAAACCGGGCTAAGAGACTCTCCTCAAAAAATAGAGCCCGTTCTTCACCTATCAACATAGGGTAGAAGTATGGGCAATATAAGAATCTCCCGAAGGCGGGGGCCTCCTCAACCCACTCCACACCCTCAACTCGACTAATCAGATCCATTATATCCCCAAAGCTATCCCTTGCCCTACTCAATATTATGAAGATTATCGCCTCATCAAGCTCCTCCATGGACCAATCAATATGAGTTATCTTTAGATTATTTTTGCGTAATGCCTCCACTACATTGAATACGGTCTCTAAGCCCCCCTCGACCTTAACGATTATACCTAAATCATTGGGATCCTCCATTTCAACAAAATTATGAACCTCCAATGGATACATTTTGGATTTCATAATTCGAAACACCACAAATTTTGGAAAAAGGTTTTATCGATAAATTAAATAATAATTAAAAACACATTTTGAGATAGATGGCTATAAAGTTTAATATTAACCCCTCCTGAAAATAGATGGCCATGTTCTATCCAGTGATGGGGCGATAAAATATATTATACTTATAAGTATTATACTTATTAGTTATTTTTGGTGATAGGATTGTTATCAAGCCCTATCAGAGATTCCTTTACTTCATATGTATCTAAGAACATTGTTGATAGGTCTTTAGTGGTATTTCTGCCGCCTTGGTATGACTTCCTGGGCCCTCATAGGTTGTTGATAGATGTGGGGATTGCCGATGAGATTGTTGATTTGAGAGTTTTATCGTTGAAGTATCATAGAGCTGACTTTCATGGGCTTGTCCATGAGGTCGTGAGTCTAGCGAAGAGGGCTAGGAATGTGTATATGTATCCGGAGGCTATCCACATTGGTTATCGGGGGGTCGAGAGGGAGATAATCTCTATGTATAATCGTATAAGGGAGAGTGGTTTGGTCATTATGACTAGGGACTATTCTATCTATGACTTATTAACTGGGCTTGGATACCCTGGGTATGAATTTAGGGAGTTTGGTATGGGTGAACTGTATAGGTTGAAGCCGGGTAAGGTGTCTGGGGAGATTCTATATCTATGTGAGGGTAACCTCGGTGTAGCCTCTATTCTTAAGGGGTATGGCTTGGATGATGATATGTTATTGAATTATGTATTTGATTATTATTCTTTCTTGGAGAGCGGCCAGAGGAGGCTCCTTTACTACTTGAGTACTAGGACATTCGCAACTAAGGTTACCAAGGTTTATGGAGCGGAGACATATGTTTTTCTAAAGAGGCTTATGGATAGAGGCGTTGTTTATAGGTTCCCAGGAAGGGGTAATTATTTGGTTAGAGACCCATTGCTACGTATGGTATTCTATAAATCTGTACTTGATGATCGAGTTTATCGGGTTGCGGGCTGGCTCTACCTCTTTGTCAAGGTTTTGCTTGGAGCTCGTAGGAGGCTGGTGATTGAGACCGCTACTGGTAGGTTGATTCTAGGTGCACCGATCAGGTTCAGGTGGCTAGGAAGTAGGGCGATTAGACTGCTCTCGAGTGATGAGAGGACATATACGATTTATTTCGTGGAGGACACTATTAGAGAGACGGCCCTTAAACGGGTTTACCAGTACGATGATGATATTAAAGTGTTGTTGGCTACTCAGATGTCTGGAACTCGGGAATTGATGTCTCTACGTAAACAGGGTATTTTTGTTGTGACCCCGGATGTTTTGTCGGATTTAATTGGTAGACTCAAGTTGCCGAGAAGATTGTAGCTTAGTATAGATGGTTATGATAAAGAGGGTTAGGTTGATATTCAATACAATAATATTAAATGGAATGAAGGGTCTGTTTACTTGGATATCCAGCCCCTATCAAGCATCGCCCGGTATACCCTTGATACTGCGACGACGTAGGCGGCGTCCCTCATGTGTATCTTCTTCTCCTTACTGACTTTGTATACGTCGTGGAATGCTTTGGTCATCTTTGCATCGAGCTTTCTGTGGACGGTTTCCAGGTCCCAATACTCTCCCGTTATATTCTGTACCCACTCGAAGTATGAGACTGTTACTCCACCTGCGTTACATAGGAAGTCTGGTATCTGGAATATACCTTTCTCCCATAGTATCTCATCAGCCTCGGGTGTTACTGGTCCATTTGCGAGCTCGGCAATTAATTTAGCCTTTATGTTGTCGGCATTGTCTTTGGTTATTACCTCCTCAATAGCCGCTGGGGCTAGTATATCTACCTCGAGCTCCAACAACTCATCATTGGTTATGTTCTCCCCCTTGGGATAGTCCTTCACGGTTCTATTCTGCCTCTTCCAGTTCATTACATCCTCTGGGTCGAGGCCATCGGGGTTATATGTGCCTCCCCTAGAGTCGCTCACGGCCACTACCTTCAGACCCATCTCCTCCGCAGCTATCTTAGCCATATAGTAGCCCGCGTTTCCATATCCCTGTATAGCGATGGTCGCCCCCTTCAAGTCGAGGCCGATGACTTTTGCTGCCTCCCTAATAGTGTATGACCCACCCCTGCTAGTGGCATCTATCCTCCCTAAGCTCCCACCTATACTGAGTGGCTTCCCTGTTATAATCCCGAATGCAGGGGCCCTCCTCCTCACTATAGTCTCATACTCATCCATCATCCAAGCCATAATCTGGGGATTAGTATAGACATCTGGGGCTGGAACATCACTATAGGGGGATATAATATCATATATCGCCCTAATATAACCCCTCGATAATGCCTCCAGCTCCCTCTCACTCATCTCCTTAGGGTTACATATAACTCCACCTTTACCACCACCATAGGGAAGCTCGACAACAGCTGTCTTCCAAGTCATCCAAGCCGCTAGAGCCTTCACAGTACTCAGGGTCTCCTCCGGGTGATACCTTATACCACCCTTCGTCGGGCCACGAGCCCAGTTATACTGAACCCTAAACCCCTCAAAGACCTTTACACTACCATCATCCATCTTCACCGGTATAGTGACCTGTAGAATCCTCTGTGGACGCTTGAGGAACTCCAGCGCCTCATCACTTATATCCATGAACTGCGCCGCACGCTCAAGCTGCTTCACAGCGATCTCAAAAGGATCCTGTTGGACCATGTCTGATAGACACCTCACTATAGATTATATTTAGACCCCCTATAATACTCAATGTATAAATAATCTATACAGAAATACAGGTTTGATTTAAATCAAGGAATTTTTTACAATACTCGTCGGCAAATAATTATATTTTATCCAGACAAATCTATAATATTATCCAGCCATACTCAAGGCGGTGGATTTTGTAATGCTCGCGGTCATACTGGCCGGTGGATATGGGAAGAGGCTCAGGCCCTTAACCGATAGAATACCAAAAAATTTGGTTGAGATAGCTGGTAAGCCGATTATAGTCAGGCAGATTGAATGGCTGTCGAGGCAGGGATTCAAGAGATTCCTCCTCTTAACGGGATACCTCTCAGACAAACTAATCGACTACCTAGGGAATGGAGATAAATATGGGATCACCATAGAATACTCAAAGGAGGAGGAGCCACTAGGGACAGGCGGCGCCATTAGGAATGCATGGGAGAAGATTAGTGATGAGGAGGTTTTCCTACTAGTTAATGGCGACATAATTACTGACCTAAGTATATATCCATTGCTGAATGAGTTGGAGAAGGATAGCGACATCGTTGGTGTTCTTTCAGCAGTCCCACTCCCAAGCCCCTATGGAGTAATAAACTTTGATAGGGATGGATATATAATTAGGTTCATCGAGAAGCCATTGATAGATGACTACTGGATAAATGCAGGCGTATATGTCTTCAGGAGAAGCGTATATGAATACCTACCTGTTAAGGGGGATCTAGAGAGAACAACATTGCCTAGACTGGCTAGTGAGCATAAGTTGAAAGTCGTCAAGTATATGGGTGTTCTATGGAGGAGTATCGATTCATTCAAGGATGTTGAGCAGACATCCCAATTAATTGAGAAACTGGAGAGTAGGATAGAGCATTAAAGGGAGGAGCCCCATACAAGCCTCTTGGCCAAGGGAATGAGGTCCCACGCATGCTCAATTAGGCCGAGGGCCCCCTTCTCAGCGAACTCATTCTCACCAAATCTACTGGCCTGATCCCCCGTCCTAAGAGGAATGTATATCGATACTGGGACTGGATCTGGTGAATGCCCCCTAACAGATGGCGGTGTTGCATGGTCACAAGTTACTAATATACTTGTGTAGTCTAGATTCACCCTATCCAGCAGGTTACCCAGGAAATATTTATCTACATCTTCTATCGCCCTCGCCTTACCCTCGATATCACCGTCATGCCCATACTCATCAGGCCCCTTTAAATGTACATATATCGCATCGACATACTCCAGGAACTCCACCGTCTTATCGACGATCCTCGTATAGTCCTTCATCCTATCTCCGGATGGAGGGGGGACCTCGGCTATCGAGAGCCCTATCAGATGCGCTATACCCCTCTCTACAGGCATCTCTACAACAGCACCCATCCTAAAGTCATGGAGATGTTTAAAGAGTGGAAGGTGAGACGGCCTCATAGCTCCATCCCTAAGAATCACGGTATTACATGGAAACAGCCCCCTACGAACTCGTTCACGGTTTATAGGATGGTTCCTCAGTTCCTCTGATACGATCTCCACATACCTATTCACCAACTCAGCAGTGGTCATGGCCTCCCTACTATCATCAAGTGGTACACATTTCTTTGGATAAGGGTCAAAATCGGCTACTGAGTGGGCCAGCCTACCCTTCTTAATATATGCTGGATCGGTGTTCGAGACATTATCAGACAATTTATGTGTCTCACTCCCTATTACTACAGCAACCCTATATGCCACGCCTACATATGTCCTTGCATAACCCCCATAAATCCCTAGATCAACCTCCTGAATCCTCTCAACCAGCCTCCTCGCCTCCTCAGTAGATATGTCTCTACCACACCTCCTGTCGACAAGCCTACCCGACTCATCTATTGAAGCCAGATT
>WAMZ01000022.1 GCA_015522055.1 Candidatus Geothermarchaeota archaeon | reverse complement strand
CTTCTGTATGTAGAATTTATTTATTCCAAACACTAATATTTCATTAATATAGTGGCTTAGGTAGGTTTTATACATATTCTTAGGTGGTTTTATGGCTCGGGTAATGGCTTATCTGGCTATAGCGTCTCTCGGATTTGTTATAGGTATATTGATATATGTTATTGGTGTTTTGGTCCTACCATGGCTTATACAGTCCTTTCCGTCTATAGCTGAGTTGATTGCGAGTAATAGGCAGATTATCGAGGCTCTCTTGTCCGGGTTTATAGGTAGCCTACTCTCGGTTATAATTGCGTATTACTGGGCTACAAGGCCTAGCGAACTCTAAGTATCCATTTGATTTAATAAATTTTTTCTGGGTTAAACGTATATCCTAGCCTTTGTGGGTATACTATATTTCTTAATGATCCTTATCTTCTTCTTATCTACATATTGGCTTGGGCTCTTCTTATATTCGAGCCAGATGGTCTGCCCTTCCTTCCATCCCATCCTACTCAGCTCGTGTTTGAGGGCTAGGTAGTATGGTATTGGAAGTATTATTCTCCTAAGCTCTTTTACCTTCTCTATCCAATCTTGGGAGTCATCTACATTTATATCTATGATTAGTGTGGTGTTGACTGTGTCTATCTCCATGGATACGTCTCTATAGATTGGGTTATTCCGCATCAGTAGGTTCAGTATCTGGGTCTTCCCATCTATGGATAGGGCGCTGAACTGGGGGATATATTTATTTATTATCCTAATGATGGACTCGGCATAGATTTCCTCGTTCATACTTCCTCTTGATAACACGTTTAGGAGTAGGCTCTGGTTTATCTCCTCCGATAATTTAACCATGTTGCTAGGCTTTAGTATATCGCTGTAGTCCAGTGTCTCGACGGCCTCCCAATATGATATGTAGTCCTCTATACGCCTCGAGGCCTTTATTATGCTATCTATCATATCCATAAAGAAGCTCGCTATCCTAGAGTCTGAGAACTGTATGATGTAGTCCTCATTGTCCCTCACCATGAATCCGGTGTTTCCATCTATTATTATGATGGAGGTGTCCAGCCTATCTTCTATTGGGGTAATATATATATTGGAGAAGTTGCTCAACTTGGCAAGTATATGGAGGTTATCGTCATATATCTTCGTCACTATGTTTAGGCTTACATCCTTCCTATATAACTTCTTTATTAGGTCCATGTTGTACATGGTTATTCTCTCTAGGAGATTCGGCGACATCAATGAATATACACTTATGTTTGCATAGACTAGGGATGAGTATAGTGTTTCCTCGAAGGCGGCTCTGGATATCTCCCAGACATTCAGCTCTTTCCTGAGGCTTTTCTTGCTTCCCCGGTCATACATCTCTTGGAGTGATTTCAAGGCCTCCTCGATCTTCGCTATTGTCTTCTTCCTCTGCTCCAAGACCTCCTTGAATATGGCGGTTGGTGGCATGGGTATCCATTTCCTGGGCTTAGCGTCCACCCTTTTTATCATATTTCTCTCCTCTAGGTTTCTGAGTATTTGGTAGGTCTTCTCCCTAGGTACTCCAGATGCCTGCGCTATCTCTATGGCCTTAGCTTCTCCTAACTTGACTAGGGCATAGTATATCATTGCTTCGTATCTCGTTAGTCCCATATCCATTAGGGTTTTGGATAGAAAATCATCGACATCCATCTTCGACCACGCCTACTATATAAGGAATAATATTGGTTGTGTAACTATTCAATTGTGTCACCGGGATACAGATGTGGCTGAGACACATCTATAATTAAATGAATGCCTCAATGATTTAAATAGGTTATTTTTCCTGCGGGTGTTTGGTTATGGATTTCAGTGGAATGTGGAGCGACAAGAGTGGGGGGTTCAAGAGGAAGCTGAAGGACAGCTTGGCTCCTAAGAAGGACTTGAAGCATAGGGTCGAGAATGCCGTCAGGATACTTGATAAACAGAATAAGAGGCTGGATATTGCTATTAGGTCCCTTAAGGAGAAGGATAAGAGGTACTTTGCTAGGGTTGTTGAGGCTATAAAGAATCATGATAGGACTAGGGCAACTATATACGCCAATGAGTTGGTGGAGATTAGGAAGGCGCTTAGGGTTTTGAACTCTGCTAAATATGCTATTGAGAGTGTTATGGTTAGGCTGTCTACGATTGAGGACCTTGGCGATGCCGTTGCCGAGATCATGCCTATAATGCAGGTGTTGAAGAATGTCAAGGGTAATTTGACGCTGATACTGCCTACTGCTGAGGATGGTCTGAATAAGGTCAGCGACTTACTACAGGATATTATGTGGGACGCGACTACAACTGGTGTAGAGCCTATTGAGACGACTATATCCAACGAGGAGGCGCTGAAGATACTTCAGGAGGCTGAGAGGAAGGCTAAGGAGGAGATGGAGAAGGAGCTCCCCGGCATACCCTCTGAGATTGGGGAGGAGAAGGAGTCCTCCGTATTCGGAGAGTTTAAGTTTTAGGTGGTTCCGATGACCTCCCCCAACCCTTTTTATCTTATCGGGAAGCCTATCGCAGATAAATATGGTAGGTTTAAAGGTAGAATAATTGCGTTGGAGTTTGACCATGGTGGTGTGGTTAAGAATATTGTTTATGAGAATGGGGGTGTTATACTCTCTAGGCCTATAGACTCGGTCGTGATAAAGAATGATGGAGTTATAATTTACTCCAAGGAGATGATTAATGCCCAGAAGCTTTTTGATAGGCTCTCCTTCCTCAAGCTCCAGGTAGATGCTTTGGGGAAGTTGAAGGAGCTATCTGGTGTGAATAATGTTTATAGGGAGTTGTATGAGAATGTTTCCCGGGAGTTTGAGAATATTTCTAGGGAGTTTGATAGTGTTAGGAGGGGTTTGGATAAGAGGATAGATGCATTGGTTAAGAGGAAGAATAGGTTGGAGGAGCTTCACTACTGGCTTGGTGTGGCTAGGGAGGCGAATGCCATCGATAATAAGGTTTATCTAGATTCATATGAGGCTATTGATAGGGAGATTGTTAAGCTTAATAATGAGTTGGAGGAGCTTGAATATGCAAAATATACACTTGAGAATAAGCTGAGTGAGATCGAGGGCCTCTTGAAGAACTATTCTGTCGAGGAGGCCCAGGACGTGTATGTGAGTGATGGGGGTGATGAGGATGTGGAGGCGTGAAGCTACTCCTGAGGAGGTGGCGAATAAGTATCGGGCTCTGAGGAAGGAGATAGTGGGGTACCAGATGCATATAAAGCATCTAATCTCCGCGATCGATAGGAAGGTTGAGAAGTTTAAGGAGCGAATTGGGTATTACCATAAGATAGGTGAGTCTAAGTTCGCGACTATATATCATAAGGAGACTAAGAATCTTATGCTTATCAAGAAGATTCTTATGTCGGTTAGTAATGGTTTGGAGGCTGTCTATCTTAGGCTAGACACCATGGGCACCGTTGTTCCTGCGTTGCTCCATGTCAGGAATGGTGTCAATACTATTAGGGATGTTGTGGAGAGCGTTAGGCTCGTCGACGGCGGCTTTAGCGAGACCTATAGGGCTTTCATGGATAACTTTATGGACCTCGATTTCATGCTTGATATACCAGATATAGATCTGGCTAAGTTCCTGGAGCTTGACGCCCCTGCTGAGGAGATAATTAAGACGGTGGAGAGGAAGATCGGGGAGGAGCTAGCTAAGATATACCCGAATGTCCCGAGGAATCTGGATCAGATACTTAGTGATAATCCGAAGGAGGGTGTTAAGAAGCTTTATGAGGTTCTGGCCACTGATGGGGGCTATGTGACGAGCCAGAGAAAGGATGTTAGGCGCGTGAGTCTTGAGCCGTCTATCTTGAGGGTCAATATGGATAAAATTAAGTCGATTAGGAGGAGGGGGCAGCTGGAGAAGACTGATATGCTTATCCTGAGGTATATAATCAATGTACGTAGGGGTGTATTTGGGTACCATGATATTTATAAGGTTGCTAGGATAGCCAGGGCCTCGCCAGAGTATATCCTAGATAGGCTCTACAAACTTGCTGAGGAGGGTTATATATCTTTTCTGAGGGGTATGTAAGGGTGTATCGCATTTGTCCAATTACTATGACCCCGATGAGGCGAAGCGCCTTGAGAAGGAGGCCCTCAACTATTCTAGGCTAGCGGTTGAGGCTGATAAGAAGAATCTCAAGCCATTGGCTATAAACTACTATTCTAGGGCTATAGATGCATTGTCACGCCTCATTGAGAGGGAGGAGTCCCAGAGCCTTAAACAATTTTATATGAAGAAGATTAGGGAGTATCGTTATCGCCTAACTTATCTTAGGGGGGAGGTTGTTGGGAAGGCTGGGGACGGGTCAATAGCATCATTTACAGCTAGCGATACTGGCGGCTCTGTCCGTGATGTGGAGGCCCCCGACTCCCTGCATTGGCTGAAGCCGTTTAAGTCCAGCATTACATGGGATGATATTGTTGGGCTGGATGATATTAAGAAGGTTATTGTTAGGAGTATTGCCTACCCGATTAGGAGGCCGGATCTCTTTCCACTTGGCTGGCCTAGGGCTATACTTCTATTTGGGCCACCGGGGTGTGGAAAGACATCAATCGCTGCAGCGATATCGAATGAGATTGAGGCTGAGTTCTACCCTATAGATGCTTCTATGATACTTTCTAAGTGGCTGGGTGAGAGTGAGAAGAGGGTTGCTGAGCTATTCAACTTCCTTAGGTCTAAGGCGATGAGGGGGACTCCTGTCATATTATATATTGATGAGGTCGATGCATTGATCGGGGCTAGGAGGGAGGAGGTTGGTGGTGAGGCTAGGACGAGGAGCCAGTTCCTTAAGGAGATGGATGGCCTGAACAATAAGGATAATTATAAGATTCCGTTATTCGTTATAGCCTCGACTAATGTTCCATGGCAGATACCGGAGGCTTTCGTTAGGAGGTTCAATAAACGTATTTATGTTCCGCCACCGGACTATGAATCTAGGGTTAAGCTATTCAGGTTTTACCTTAGTAAGGTTAGGTATGATGAGGGTATAGACTTCGATACATTGGCTGAGCGTACAGAGGGCTATTCTGCGAGTGATATTAGGGATGTTGTCCAGACAGCCTATCTAGAGGTCATATCTGAGTTCTTCGAGAGTGGGAAGGTCCATGAGGAGGGGGCGGTCCCCAGGCCTTTGACGATGGATGACTTGTTGGAGGCGTTGAAGAGGGTTCAGCCGAGTATATCTATGCAGTCGATAGTCTCCTTCCAGAATTGGAATGCTAAGTATGGCTCGGGGTAGCATCTAGGGCGTAATAGTCTCGGGGTCCCTTGGGTATAGAACGACCTCCCTAATATTCTCCCTCCCCGCCAGGACGGTCATCAGCCTATCTAGGCCGAGGCCGAATCCGGCGTGGGGCGGCATTCCATATTTATAGAATCTGGTGTGGTACTCGAATGACTCTACGTTCAGCCCCTTCTCAGATATATTCTTCTTGAGTTCCTCATATATATGCTCCCTAGTCCCTCCTGAGGAGAGCTCCAGCCTACCTATCATCAAGTCGAATGACTCCGATAGCCTACCCTTCCTCCTGATGTAGAAGGGCTTGGAATCCCAGGGCCAATCAACTATAAAGTAGAAGCCTGGATATTTCCTGGCCAAGACATCTAGGGCATCACCATCGATGTCGTCTCCCCATTCTATATCGACTCCACCAGCCCTAACTACATCTAAGGCCTCATCATATGTAATCCTTGGAACCTCCTTTGGTGGTGGAGGAGGTTTATATTGGAGTATCTCTAGCTCAGCCCTCCCCCTCTTCGGCACCTCACTGAAGACATACTTCATCAATTCTTCGAGGATATCCATTACATCATTGTAGTCTGCGTAGGCCACCTCCAAGTCTACGCTTGTGAACTCGGTTAGGTGCCTCCTTGTGTGGGACTTCTCAGCCCTATAGAACTGGGCTATCTCGAATACCCCATCGAAGCCCATCGTTAACTGCTCCTTATATAGCTGGGGTGACTGGGCTAGGTATGCCGACCTCCCAAAGTAGTCAACCTCGAATAGATTGGCCCCGCCCTCAGTGGCTGTGGCGATGATCTTAGGGGTATCTATCTCGATGTAGCCCTTGCTTATAAAGAACTCTCTAATCACCTGCTTAGTTATGGATCTGAGGCGGAATATCGCGTTTATCTCAGGGATCCTTAGGCTAAGCGGCCTATTCTGTATAAGCTTATGTATCGATGCCTCGGTCCTACCAGTTGGATCTATAGGTAGGGGGTGCTGGGCTGTCGAGAGTATCTTTATTGAATCGGGGATAATCTCTATTATATTGTTGAACTCCCTCACTATGCCAGTGGCCTTTACCGTGCTCTGCCTAGGTATATCTGTGGCTAATGCGAATAGCTCGCTGTTCTGGTCCCTCTTTATAGTCACCTGAATCTTGCCTGTCGGGTCTCTAATTATTAGGAATGCTACGCCCCCCACGACTCTCTTATCCTCGACCCATCCATATATAGATATTTTCTGACCGATCTTGCCGGGGGCGTCATGTATCTTGGTCCTGTCTTTAAGCATGGCAACTACCTCTTTAAAATTTTTGTCCGGGAGTTAAATAAACGTATATACATTACCTATTTTTGATTCATTTATATCTAATTATGT
>WAMZ01000021.1 GCA_015522055.1 Candidatus Geothermarchaeota archaeon | reverse complement strand
CTTAAAATGTCAGGCAACTCACCCCCAACCCCCCGCCTAATCTTCGACTGGAACTCCTGGATAAATATTTTTGGCGGGACCTTAGCCGACCGCCCATGGGTAATATACGACTTAACCCCCCTATATAGGAACTTTAGATTCAAAGCGAGTCTCGATGGGCACCTCAGCTTAGACAAGTCGATGCTATAGAGATCCTCACCAACCACCTTTAAGACACCCTTCTCAACCAGCTTATCAGCGGCCGACCTAAAGCCATCTAAGCTCCACTCGGTATTCCTCTCACCAAACTTCCCGAAGAATGTATTTATATAGCTATATCTGACAGGTGGATACGCCTGCATCCTCCTCCTCAACCTAGAAAATAGGAAGTATTTAAGAGGTATACTCAGATACTCCACTAGGTGTCCATACCTACTGGCAAGATCGCAACACTCCTCTATGATCGTCCTCTCCTTCAGCGCCTCCTCACACCCCCGGATATATTCCTCATTAACCAGTGGTATGAAGACGGTATACATCCTGCCCGCCACAAACTCTCCATGCCTAGCGTGATATACATCCTCCTCAAAAAAGGCTTTATCAACCACCAACGCGGAGAAGGATAGTTCACCTATAGATTCATAGAAGTATTTGATTGTGGAGGGGTAATCCTCCACAATCAAGATTAGGTCATAGTCGCTTTCGCTAGAGGCGTATCCAGCCACCTGGGAGCCGTAGGCCAGGGCTGCATATATATCCTTCCCAAGCCTCTCCCTGAAGTAGTTGAGGGCCGGCTCATATACGTTTTCCACCGGACAACACCCTGGCCTTTAGCAGAACCTCCTCAGGAAAATACATATTCGACCATATACTCATAGGGAGCTTAATCCTGAAGTCGTCGGCAAATATAGTCTTGGATGGATAACCCCTATCTATCCACCTCCTCCTAATCAAGTTACCGACCTTACTCTTATCCAGTATCTCACTCAACTTATCCAACCGAGACAATAGCCACTTACCCCTAAATACCTTAGTGGGATTTACTGTATAAAGCTCCTCCAAGAAATCCCTACCACTCAAATCACCAGTATATATGAGGGGGTTAACAAGGTAATCCGCCGTCACATACCTAACCGCCAGATACATATAGTGAAGAAATTCATGCGCCAGCACCAGCGTCTTAAGAGTAGCATCAGAGTATAGTAGGAAGGGTAGATATACCTCAACAATCGGGTATACATAGGATTTCGTCACCCTATAGTTAACATCGGCATATACAATAGCGTGGACATCACCCTCGTGGACGAGGATCCTAGCCTCTGGAACTATATATACAGGTGGGTAGGGGAGGCCGCTGCTCTCCACGATCCTCGATAACCTCTCCCTAAGCCTGAAAACCTCGTCGTACCCCCTCTTAACTATCCTAAGATTAAGCTTATTGTTGAGGCCGTAGTAAGTGACTTGGTCGTAGCTGATGACGATATCCCACTCCATTGATGCCCACCAATAATAATCACTGCTCCTTCAGAAGCCTACTAATTATAGATATAGCCTCCCCCTTAATTTCTTCTGTAACCTCGACATACACCGCGCCCATACCCGGTGCACCATATATAAATGAGGACCCTATGGGGAGAGCTAGTACGACGGGGAAGCCCACCAAGTCCTCCTCACCCTCAACGATGAAGAGCCACGGCCTATCCCCAAGCCTCCTAAGAATCTGTTTACATATACCGAGGTTGATCGTCCCTTTCCTATTGACGACATATTCGTATCCATTGAAGAAGCTCCTATCGATGGCCGGGGCCTCACCCCTCTTCTCCTTAAGGTCTATGAATGCGATGTCGGGAACTATCCCTATGCTCAATAGGTCGTGGGTAACCCTATCTCCCACGGTGGCTACATATCCACCCCTTGCCCATGTCTCATGGACCCTATCCCTAATCTTGGGGAAATCCTCTCCACTATATAAGTCTCCAAGGATCCTCCTCACAAGGCCATAATATTCCTCTTTAAAAACGATCTCCTTATCTAATTCACAGTATCCTGATGGCATACATACCCTCTTTCTCAAGATTCATCAGATCCTTCAACCTAGTAGAGTCATCGATGACTATAATGAAACCCATCCACCTACTCGTGAAGTCCCTGGAGCCACAGACAGGGCATACACTAACCTTTGAGTCAACAATATACTTACATTTTCTACATGCCTTCCTACCCCTCACCAGACTCACCCTCGACCTGCTTCAGCTCCTCAAGCCACTCAACCTTACCCAGGCCCCTAGACTTCATGAACAAAGCGATCTTCATCAATGAATAACCCTTAGGCGGTGAATAGTCGAGCACCCTAGCACGCACCACATCACCCTTCCTAATTATACGCCCACTCTTACGCCCAACAACATAACCCTCAGGCTTATTAATATCTATCACATCATCCATCAATACAGATTTATGGACCAATGCATCTATCGGGCCTATCCTCACAAATATCCCGAAGTTCTCTATACCAACGACCTCACCCTCAACAACCTCACCCTTGACAGGCTTGAATGTATAGACGTCGAAGACAACCCTATGGTTTGAAGAACCATCCTCAGATATAACCTTCCCCATCGGATCAACCTCTATATTACCAATATCTATGACATACCCCAGCTCATCATCATATAGCCCGGCATACTTCCTAGACAACTGTTTATAGGCAGCCTCCCTCAAATCCTCACCAAACAGGTTCGGCTTGATACTAATTATATCCCTAACCCTAAATCTATACATCATATCAAACACCACCATAGACTTGTGTGTAAAAATGACTAATCAATAGTAAGTACACCCCTCCATAAAAATATTAATCTAATCCCCCTCTCCCTACACCTCCTCATAACACTACTATCACATGTAGCAACGGCGCATCCAGACTCCTCAGCCAAATCCAAGACATCTATATCAGCCTTCGAGTCATATCTATCAACCACCTCCACACCAGCATCATCTACAAATCTAAGCGCTAGACGGGCATAGCCCCTGGATCCGCCGCCCCCCTCGGATAGCCTAAGCAGCTCCCTATACACCGACTTAGGAATGACGAGCCTCGCGTCCGGAAAGGCCTCCCTAAACTCATCGAGTAACCCAGGCTTACTAAACATCTCAACCAAGAAACTGGTATCGAGAACTATACATCTAGACCCAGAATATACCGATTTAAAACTATCTTTATCCCTCATTTAACAGTACCTACCCCGACCAGCCTCCATAAATTATTGACTTGGGCCGCGATAGCAACCCTCCAGCCCGGCCCAGCAACGACCGGCCTAACAAGCCTTATATGTACATACTCGCGGGATATATCGGTCACTAGCCCGAGGGTTACGGCCGGGCCGATATTAAGCCTAAGCCTATCACCCCTAGCCAGATCCTTAACCAAAATCGTCTCATCAGTACCAACAACATATTTAAAGAGCTCAACCTCCATATCAAACTCATAAAGAACCGGAGGTAGCTTATCCGGCTCGCCAGCCACACTGCCTACCAATCCATCTGACTTAGTTAGATATGGGTCGAGGTCTGTCTGGATACCTATTAGCCCACCTCCATATGCCTCCTTTAAAGACGTATACCTAGTCCTTATAGAGATAACCTCAGTATATAGCCGCTCATACTTAATCTGACCATCCTCACTATATATGTATCCCGGGGCTATCTCAATCTCATCCCCGACGGAGACCTTCCCCTGCAAGATGCTCCCACCAATCACTCCACCCTTAAGCCTATCCACAGGCTCACCAGGCTTATTGATATCGAAGGACCTGATTATAAACATCCTAAATGGTTTAGTCAGGTCCCTCTTGGGAATCGGAATATATTTATATAGGGCCTCGACAAGGTAAGGTAGATTCACCCTATGGACGGCAGAGACCGGTATAATCGGCGCATCGGCATACATAGTCGTTGATAGAAAATCCCTAATCTTCTCATAATTCTCTATCGCCTCCTGCTTAGAAACCAGGTCAATCTTATTCTGGACGACCACCACATTCTTAACACCAAGTATCTGAAGAGCCATGGTATGCTCCTTCGTCTGGGGCCTGGGTACATCCTCATTAGCCGCTATAACCAGCATCGCACCATCCATAACCGCTGCACCAGAAAGCATATTCGCCATCAGACTCTCATGCCCCGGGCAGTCGACGAAACTCACTATCCTAAGCAGCTCCGGGTTACCATAGCCCTCATACTCAGGCCTAGACCAATACAACTCTTCGCCCCCAGGGCCCTCCAGCCTAAATATAGGCATATCTGCATAGCCTATCCTAATGGTGATTCCACGCCTAAGCTCCTCACTATGGCTACTAGTCCATATACCAGTCAAGCCCTCAATTATAGTCGTATTATGAAGGACAACTGGGGGGCCGCCACCCAAAAAAGTATGTGTACCCGGCACCACCAAATCAAATATATAGCCATTATAGGGAGCGACATCTATATCAACTATAGAATCCCTATGGATCCTGGCTCCGGCCTCATAATCATCGGCTGCCAATACCTCATCCCCAACTTTAACTCCAGCGGCCCCAACCCATCTAACACCATAATGCGATACCAATGGAAGGGGGTGCCTAGGCGAGAGCTCCACCACAGCACCAGATGAGAATCTAATCCTATAGAGCACCCCTTGATAAAACTGTCTATATAGATAGCCTAAACGTAGGTCTAGGGCCCCCCTAGCCGGATCAAACGAGTATACCTCAATAGGTATATCGAGAAGCTCTTCATAACCGCCGGGCAGGCCGATTCTATTGGCGCCGCCAGCCACCCAGTCCCACAACCTACCTATCTCAATAGGTCCATATACACTTGTATATATGGTTGTGGAGGGTGATACACACTTTCCATGGTCGACGTGCCCGGCGGTACCTATATTTAGATCCGACTGCCTATCAATCTTTATCTTAGTCACTCCACAACCACCATATTAACTTGATAGATATCACTGGTTATAGTATTACCCCTAACCAGGATCCTCTTCCTATAACCCTTCTTAGTCTTACCCTTAATTGTCCTGAGTCCAATACCCTTACCAGCAAGTATGTATACCTTCCTGCCACCCGGTATATCCGGCCTCATTGGGAAGCCACTCTTGTCACTGCCGCCAGTGATCTTCAACTTCCCATACTCTAGGTTCAAAGCCTTACCGTCTATAACATCACCAATCTTCTTCCCTATCAATACACGGCTAAACGGCTCATCAATCTCCACACTAACAGCCTTACCATCCTTAGGGAAACTGATGTTCAGTTTAAACTTGACCACCCTAGACACCCCTGCCTAAACGTATAGTCAATAAATTAACCAAATTATTTAAATATTATACAATATGGATATTACCTTGCCCAAGCAGGATTAAACCTCCTCCTAAACTCAATATACTCCCTCAATACCTCAAGCTCATCCCCCTTCAACATATCGCTAAAGTCCCTCAATAGACGCCTCGCATGCTCCTCAGGTACATCGATATATAGAATATCATTCTCATCTATATCCCTACCGACAACCGCCTCCCTAATAGATATAGCCACCTCCATATCCTTTGTAGCAGAATCGATATTCTTACCCCTATCCTGAATTTGATGGATGACGCCAACCTTCTTACCATTCCTAGAATTAATAACTGGATACTTCTGCCTCACCACGCCGCCTAAGACCCTAATCCCGAAAATAGCCGGCTTACTCCTCCTAAATATATATCCCTCAAGCACCTGGAACTTCCCAGGCTTGATTAGGGCCTCAAACTCCCTACGCCTCCTCCTCTCAGCCGACTCAGCCACCCAAGCCAAATAATCATCGACAACCCTATACAAAATATTCCCCATAAATATCGGGATACGCTTACTCTCGGCCAACTCCCTGGCATCTGGCGTGATATCCACGTTAAACGCCAATATAGCCCCCCTATCCTCATCCCTCTCCCTAACGACATCCGCCTCAGTCACATCCCTCTTAGAGACCACGCCGATATCGGCCTTCCTAATCGGGATACCCCTCCTACGCATATAATTTATCATAGCCTCCAAAGACCCCAAAGTATCTGCCTTCACAACCACACCAACATCATCCGTATCGACCTTAATCGCCTCAACCTCCTGCAACAGCCTCCTACCATACTCCTCTATATCCTCCTCCCTAGACAAACTATATAATGTAGACCCAGCATATACTTCCTCGAGGCCAGGTGCATTAATAATTATACCAGCAGCCGGGATACTCTCCTCGATAGACCTAAACTTCCTCCTAGGATCCCTAATCTCATCCAGCGGCGCAGGCATAAGAATAGCCCTAACATGCCCCTTAAGTAGACCCTCGCTACCAACACCCACAACTGTGTCCCCGACCCGGATAACGCCATCTACATGGATACATTTAAGGACTTTACCCAAACCCGGCTCCTCAGAAACCTCTAATACAACAGCATATCCAGGGGCCTCTGGATCTATCTTAAGCCTATCCAACATGAATCTCTGGACGAGGCCAATCAATATAGTGATCAATTCCTGGATACCTTCACCAGTCTTGGCGCTCACAGGCACGATAGCAACCGTCTTCCTAAAATTCCTAACCCTATCAAACCTATCCGCATCGAATCCATATGTATTTAGGGCCGAGACTATATATGACAGCTTCTCCTCAAGCTGATACCTAACCTCTTCACTCTGCCTCCTAATTGACTCTAGGAAGGAGAAGGTGTTCTGCGGCCTCCACCCATGGAGAAGGTCTATCTTATTAGCCGCGACTAGGAATGGAACCCGGCGATCCATCAATATCTGGATACTCTCATGGGTCTGGGGCTCGAAGCCACGCCTAACATCAACCACAAGTATGGCTATATCGGATGCCGAGCCACCTCTCCTCCTAAGATTCGTGAAGACCTCGTGGCCCGGGGTATCAATAACCAGTAGACCCGGGACCTTAATCTCAAAGTTAAACCTCTTCAGCAAGTCACCAGCCATCGCATACAGCGTATCCCTCGGAAATAGACTGGCCCCAATATGCTGAGTAATACCACCAGCCTCCCTAAGCTGGACAGCCGTTCCCCTAATCTTATCCAATAAGGAAGTATTGTGTACAACGACATCACCTACAATAAAGTTATGGTTATACTCCACCGAGAAATCATATACATGGAATCCTCCCCTATACCACTTGATACCAACCACCCTATGGCATGAAAGGCCATAGTTATCGGAGCCAATTAATGATATAGCCTCCCCGTCACTTACGGGGACAGGGAACTCTTCACCACCCACCCCGACAACGGAGTCGCCAATGGAGATTCTATAGGCAGGTATATATTCAAAGACCCCACCCCCTCTATAAACCAAGAATTTATGGCCCGGTGTAGTCTTAACCTCATAGCCGGAAGCCAGCCTAACACCCACGAGCTTATCCGAGTACTCCCTAACCCCACCGACAACCACCGAGTCAGTAAACCCCAGGGAGGGGGAGAATCTAAAAGACTTTGTTCTAAATGTCTCACAAGACTCCCTAAGTATATGATAGAGCTCATCGGCCCTCATATACCGCCCCTCTACATATACCTCAGAATCACCAGATACACATTTACCACTATCTACATGCCCGAGAACAGTTATGATCGGCTGCCTCAGATACTCAGCCATACACATCCACCCCCAATAATAATTCGGCATAAGGATATAAAGCAAAATGAAGATAGAAAGCCCTGAATAATATCCAAATTATATTAATTATAAAATTATTTCAATAATTGAGCCTCGCCTAGACTCTATTAATCACTATATTCAGAAGGTAGCTCAAACTCAGGGAACAATATCTTCGCCTCACGGACGAAGCTCTCGGGGCTATCTGATGCGTGGATAAGGTTGTCAGTTATATCTAGACCATAGTCGCCACGTATAGTTCCAGGGGAAGCCTTCACCGGGTCCGTCGCCCCAACCAAAGCCCTAACCACAGATATAGCCGACCTACCCCTCAATATAAATGCAACTATCTTCTTCTCACCGACCGTGTTTATCAAGTCACTAAAGAAATGCTTACCCCTATGTACAGAGTAGAATTCCTCAGCCATCTCCCTAGTCATATAGAGAGACTTTAGGGCCACAATCTCCAGGCCCTTCCTCTCAAACCTAGATATAATCTCACCCACCAACCCCCTCTCAATCGCCGAGGGTTTGAGGAAGACCAGCGTATATTCATCCAAGAAACATCACCCGATCCCTACTTAATACCACCCTTCACATACTTCTTCGTCCACTTAAACTTACGTGGATCCCTCTTGAACTCAAGAAAGCTAACCCTACACTTCCTGCTACAGAACCAGTATATAGTCCCATCATTCTTAACATACATTACGCCAGTCCCTGGAGGTATCTCGTGGCCACAGAAGCTACACTCATGTGGCTGGGGCATCAAGTACACCTCATCACTACTTTAGGCGGCGGGCCTCCCTCTCAGTCTCCCTAAGCATAAGTATATCCCCGACCTTCACAGGCCCAAGTACATTCCTAGTTATAACCCTACCCTTATCCTTACCAGCCAAGACCCTGACCCTAACCTGGGTAACCTCCCCAGTCATACCAGTCCTACCAACTATCTGGATAACCTCAGCCGGGGTTATATCATCCCTATATTCATAAGTCACCGCAGTCACCCCCTAAAACGATAATTTATGTAATGTTTAGAATAGGCCCTCCTTCTTAAGATACTCTACAATCTCCTTAACCAACTGATCACCGTCGCCCGGGTCTACTATGGCTACGCTGGCCGCAGCGACCTCCAGGCCAGCCTGCCTACCAAGCTCCTCCTTACTAGGGACAAATATATATGGAATCTTCCTCTCCCTACATAGGAGAGGTAAATGGGCCACAATCTCAGGTGGATTTACATCCATAGCTATATATACTAGTTTGGCCAGGCCCCTCTCAACAGCCTTGGTAGTCTCATTCGTCCCCCTCTTCAAACCCCTAACCTCCAATGCATACTTCAGAGCCTTATAAGCGGCGTCAAGATACTCCTTAGGCAACTCAAATGTCTCGAATGGGGTCATACCAGCACTCATACACGGTCACCCAAAACACTTTTACATATTTATACACATCCTACATCTTTATAAATCAATATATTTCATATACCGATAATCCCACTACAGAAAATATGCTGTGATAGACATACTAGTCATGGCTGAATATAACTTCCACGAGCCTAGAGTCCCTAAATCTCTCTATAACGAAGTATCCGAGGCGCTCAAGCTGGATATGGCTCCCCACACCCTCTCCCAAAACCCCATCCTCAATATAGCCAGTATAGCTGATATCCGGATACTTAAATATAGCCTCAACAACCCCCGCCGAGGATACCCAATGCAGGAACGGGTATCTATGCCTCATAGCCTTCTTAACATCATTATCAACATATTCAAGGATATACCTAGCCCCCTCCCTAAGGACCCTGAAGTTACCTATATGTATCAACCTAACATACTCATTATCCCTAAGTAGAGGCTCGTCAGCGACATCTAAGAGGAGCTCAACCCCATCCCTCCCCCTAGGCAGGGAAATAGTTCTTACACCCTTCTCCGGGTAATCGGGGTGCCTCCTAATCTCAACCCTATCAATATCAATACCAAATATAGTGACGGCGAAGGGCTCCCTAACACCGTAATACCTGTTGGATAGCCTATCAATAATCTTCCTATTCTCAGCCGCAATCAAACTCCAGTCAATAACAGCTGTAGAGCTCTTCAAACCAATCTTTATAATTATATTCTTAAGGGCCTCAGGCTCGATACCCCTCCTCCTCAGAGCCCTCAACGTGGCTAGCCTAAGGTCGTCAACCCCGCTATAGATACCCTGCCTAATCCCACTCAAAATCTTACTCTTACTAAGTATACCCCCAGGGATGGCTAGGCGGCCATGGTGGATCGCTATGGGGGGCTCCCAACCCATATATCTATAGATATACCTCTGCTTCTCCTCATTAACCCTATGCTCCTCACCCCTAAATATATGTGTGATACCCATATAATGGTCATCCACCGATACAGAGAAGTTGTAGAGCGGCCACACGATATACCTATCCCCAACCAAGGGATGCCTATATTTACGGGTATCAATTATCCTAAGGGCGACCCACTCCCTAATAGAGGGATTGGGATGACCGAGGTCGGTCTTTATCCTTACAACCGCCTCCCCCTCCCCATAGAAGCCTCCCAGCATCCTATCAAACTCCTCCAAATTATCCTCCGGAGAGACATCCCTATGGGGGCATGCAGCCCCAGCCGATACATATTCGGAGAATCTATTCCTACTACATTTACATACATATGCATAGCCACCCTCGATGAGCCTCCTAGCCACATCATAATATAACTCCATCCTAAGGCTCTGGTAATAAACCTTGTCAGGCTTTATACCCAGCCACTCAATATCCTCAAGAATCATATCATAATACTCTTTCTCAGGCCTCTTAGTCCTAGGATCCGTATCCTCAAACCGGAGTATAAAGAC
>WAMZ01000020.1 GCA_015522055.1 Candidatus Geothermarchaeota archaeon | reverse complement strand
GAAGTATATTATCGACCCTATGAGTGGCCCCATCACGGTCCCGATACCCCCTATGACGATCATGACGATCATATCGATGGTGTGGGCTAGATTGAATAGATTTTCATCAACACCCCCAGCATTGAGTCCGAATATCGCGCCGAGCATACCGGTCATGAAGGCGCTTAATGCGAAAGCCAATATCTTATATTTGGTGGTGGGTACGCCCAATGCCTCAGCAGCATCCTCATCCTCACTTATGGCTAAGAGACCCATTCCAAATCTGCTTCTCCTGACGAAGTAGTTAGTTAGTAGGACCAATGCAAATGTGAGATACATGGCCACGAAAACATTGTCTTTATAGGCTAGGGCATAGGCCGGGAGAATAATCTGGGCCCCGAAGAACTCCGGGTTTATTATCGGTATTACTGCCTTGATAATATATAGGGCAGCGAAATCAAGGCCTATAGTCGCGATGGCGAAGAATGCACCCCTCAGTTTCAATACCGGGATCCCTACTAATATTGCTATGACCGCCGACACCGCACCAGCTAGTATAGCAATCATAAATATTGGTAGGCCATAAAACATGTCCAGCATTTCAGCTAGCCAAATATTATAGTATACAATTAATGCAAATACATAGCCACTAATGCCTAGGAACACGGTATGCCCGAAGCTCACGTAGCCAGCGAAACCCATGATGATGTTTAGGGACATAGCTATCCCGATAAAGAACATTATAGTTATTAGGTAGTCGGTGGTTTCCAGTCTAAAGATCTTGGCTATCCATACAGCTATCAGAAGAATAACTATTAGTATGAAGGTTGGTCTAGATAGATAATCTCTATACCTCTCCATATTGAATCACCTCTTCCTAGCGAATAAGCCTTCAGGCTTTAGGAGGAGAGTTAAAACTAGTATTACGAATGCTGTGCTGAGGGCTAATGGGTCGCTCGCATTTTTACTGACTAAAATTCCGAAAACCACCTTCGATATACCATATGATAAGCCTATAATTATCCCCGCTATATATGTTCCAATTATACTTCCCAGCCCACCCAAAACAACTATTGTGAAGGCTAGTGGGGCATATTTATATGCTATAGAAGGTACTACCGCCGACTCATAGAGTATTACTAGGAAACCGCTGTATGCCGTGAAGCCGATGCTTATTACGGTTGTCAACATCTTGATTCTCACAGGGTCTATCCCAACCAATGCAGCGGCCTGAGAATCCTGCATAACCGCCCTGATAGCCTTGCCAGTCGAGGTCCTCGAGATAAATTGATATAATATTAATGTGGCTACTAACGAAAAGAAAGCCGCGGTCAGATGGTTGACTTGGACACTCATATAGCCTATATGGATATATGAAGAGGGGCCTAGATGCCATATACCTATCCCGAAGGGCTCGCTCCTAGTAAAGAAGCTATATAAATTGTATAGTATTATGCTGACTGCGAACATTTCAAGGAGGGTGGACATCTCAATCCTTAAGTTAATCACATCGACATGCCCGATAATCTTATGTAGGTTCATCCAATATATTGCAAAGCCTAATAAGAGTCCTGAGGCTATAGCAACCCCTAAACCGACGAGTGGGTCGATGCCCATAAATAGTAGTAATACAGAAACGATATATGATCCAAGTAAAATACTCTCACCATGGGCTATGTTAACGACCTTCATCACACCCCATATCAATGTCAGTCCGACAGATGCCGCCCCCAGTACGCTTCCCCATAGCAGTCCCGTGGTAGCATTTATCAGTAACTCGGTTAATAGCGACACATCTAACCACCACTACCAACCAATATTTTATATATAAATATAGAAAATGAATTCTCAGATGTTAATATTCGATATAATAAAAAATGTGTGGGGGGTATATATTCAAAATTTTCGGGGATTATCTCTCCCACCAGTTTGGAGCCGGGTATATTGGATCGGCCTCAGCGGCCTCGGGTGGATAGATGATCTTCTTCTCACCGTTCTGCCACTGTATAACAACCATCTGATGTGCGATCTGTAGACCGGTCTGTGGATCAATTCTTATCCTACCGAAGCAGGTCATTATATCAACTTGGTTTGCGGCCTCTCTAATAGCGTCGCTATCTAGGCTGCCGGCCTTCTCAATGGCCTTCACCGCGAAGAAGATGGCTGCAGAGGCCTCCACAGCATGATAGTCAGGCGTCTCACCAAACATCTCCCTATACATCTGTACATACTCTTCATTGGTAGGTCCATACCACTCTATACCGAGCTGTGAAGCTGCCTCAGGGCTATATTTGACACCTATCTCCCACTGTGCAGGGGCCATAACACCGTTCGCAGCATCACCCAGCTGCTTATAGAAGTCTGGGAGGGTTGGCGCTACCAAGATTCCAATGGCCTTCAGCTTCCAGCCCAGCTGCCAAGCCTGCTGGGTTAGGGCAACTCCATCCTGGAAGTGTCCACCACCAAGTAGGACGTTTGCTCCGGCCGCCTTAGCCTCCTCGATTATCGCCGCGAAGTCCTGGGTACCCTTCTCATAAGCGAATTCATATACCAGGTTAAGACCCTCCTCCTGAATCGCCTCTCTAGCACCCTTCGCAACTGTAGATGAGAAGGCGGTGTTCTCATAGATCAATGCGATCTTTATATCTGGGTCATTCTGCTCCTTCAATAGGGTGATGATAGACCTGAGATATTTAGTGGCTGGAGTCAATACCTGGACAGCATATTTGTAACCCTGTTGGAATATACTGTCGCTAGCACCACCATGGCTGATAATAACCTTCCGATACTGCTCCGCCACTGGAGCCGCCGCCTTTGTCAATGTAGATGAATAGGGGGCCAGTAATATATCGACTTGGTCCTCCTCAACCAGCTTTGAATATAGCTGTGGAACCCTATCTGGGCTACTCTCGTCATCATAGTAAACCAGGGTTATATTATACCTCTTGCCACCAAGTTTAACGCCACCATGCTCGTTTACCCACCTAACTGCCAGCTGCATACCTTTAATAGCTAAATCACCCTCACGCTGATACTTACCCTTAAGAGAGACCGTTACACCGATCTTGATTACGCCGCCGAACTCCTCAGCTGCTGGGCCTTGCATGAAGATGAAGTAATAGGCTGCACCTGCAATAGCTAGGACGATAACGATAATTAGAACAATGGCTGCGGTAGATATGGCAAGCCTACTCTTCATAACACCACCATAAATATAGACCTAACTAAATAAATCATTCAAAAACATTTTATT
>WAMZ01000019.1 GCA_015522055.1 Candidatus Geothermarchaeota archaeon | reverse complement strand
GAATAGATAAGAAAATTTATAATAAGCTTGCGAGCTTAGCGAAGGAGCTCGATAGGTCGGTGGGCGACCTGATAAATGATGCCATGGCCCTAGTGTTGACACTTAGGGGAAAGCTTGAGGATGTTAGGTCCGACATTCTCTTAATAGATGGCGTTGACAACTTGGAGCTAACCGGAAAGGAGCTGGAGGAAGTCGATAAGAAGGTATTAATACTCAATGTAGATGAATTAACATTGTCCAGGGACGTGAATACGAACCACGTAAAAGAGAAAATACATAGATTAATAAATGTAAATAAGCTTAGGGTCATGGGAAGCGTGAATAAGTTGGTGCTATACAGTAAATGTATAAATGTAAAGGAGATTATTTTCGAAGGAGAGGGTTCTACGGCTAAGGGTGGTGAATAATACTCCATTTAATACTTAGCTACCTTCATTACCTATTTTATGAAAATGGATAGAGAGACACTCATAATTACTATCCTTGTATTAGGGCTATTCATGTCCTCGATATATCTTGGTATTGAAAATAGAGAGGCGGTAATGGAGATAGCGAGGGCCCTATACGGAATGGGGGAATACCTAGGTGGAGGCAAGCTCACATTCCAAACAAAGATTTTCCTATTCTTCATCATCTGGGCTAGGAATACATTGGTAGCTGCCTTAAATATAACATTGGGGCCGATACTAGGCCTATTCCCTATATTCACAGTGATTATAAATGGTTTTATAATTGGTGGAGTGGTATCCGCCGTTGCTGAGCAGATATCCGTTGAAGCCGCATTCAAAGGAATCGCTCCCCACGGCATTATAGAATTGCCAACCTTCATATACTCCGCAATCATCGGGATAAAACTCGGTAAAAAAGCATACGACTATAGATTCAAGGGTAGGGAGTTGACGAACATGTATATATCAAGCCTAAAACTGATACCGAAATATATAGTCCCCCTTCTAATGATAGCGGCTCTAATAGAAGCCTTTATAACTACAGCACTACTAGGTCTATAAAAATAATGGAGAAATTAGGTACTAAAGTAGATAATATACTAGGAATAGTGGGCCGAAGACGAGGGAGAACGTATTAATAAGCTTTATCAATATATGTAGCGACGGGCCTGCAGTATCCTTCAATGGATCGCCAACTGTATCACCGACCACTCCAGCCTTGTGGGCCTCAGAACCCTTACCGCCGAAGTGCCCCATCTCTATATATTTCTTTGCATTATCCCATATCGCGCCACCCGTATTCATAAGCATAGCCAAGATAAAGCCGCTAAATGTAGCCCCGATATTCAGGGCACCAACACCTTCAACACCGAATATAAAGCCGACCACAAGTGGTGCCAATAAAGTTAATAGTGTTGGTGGAACCATTCCCTTCTGGGCGGCCAAGGTGCTTATAGAGACACACCTAGCATAGTCTGGCTTCGCCTTCCACTCTAGGATACCAGGTATTTCCCTGAATTGCCTCCTAACCTCCTCAACCATCTGTTTAGCCGCCTTAGAGACCGCCCTAATCGCGAGGCTACTAAAGAAGAATGGAATTAGAGCACCTATGAATAAACCTATTAAATTATTGATGTTTAGTAGGTCGAGGAACTCCACCTTCACTATATCTAGATATGCCTGGATTAGAAGGAGTGCAGCTAAGCCAGCTGATCCCATCGCATAACCCTTAGTCAATGCCTTGGTCGTATTCCCAACCGCGTCAAACTTATCCACAGCCTCCCTAACCTCATCCGGCTGCCCAGACATTTCAACAATACCGCCAGCGTTATCAGCTATTGGACCGTATCCATCTAACCCTAATACAAATCCAGCCACAGAGAGCATACCCATAGTAGCGACAGCGGTTCCATAAACACCTCCAATATGGACATTCAAGCCCATCTCAGTGGCAAATAGAGTTCCGAAGTAGTATGATGCCAGTAATACTGCGGAAATAACGACTACAGGTAGAACAGTTGACTCCATACCCGCCGCCAATCCAGACAATATATTAGTCGCTGGTCCAGTAACACTTGCTTCAGCAACTTCCTTAACGGGCCTATAATGGTATCCGGTATAATAATCAGTGATCAAAAGCATAAGTATTCCAGTAACAACCCCGGCTAAGGCTGCATAGTATAAGTATATGGAGTGTATCGTCTCAATAACTAGGAAATAGAATCCTATCAATGCAAATATGGTCGTCGCCACCATACCATTACGTAGAGGTATGAATGGATTCTTCTCCACATCACCCTTTACAAAGATTATGCCCAATAACGCGGCTATAATACCTACGGCCCTAGCAAGGAGTGGAAATATTATGAACGCCTCATTACCAGTCGCCGCAGCCAAAGCCACACCGATGATCATGGCACCTATATTCTCGGCGGACATCGATTCGAAAAGGTCGGCCCCCCTACCCGCAACGTCACCTACATTGTCACCCACATTATCAGCTATGACAGCCGGATTGCGGGGGTCATCCTCAGGTATGCCTGCCTCAACCTTCCCAACTAAGTCGGCGCCTATATCCGCGGCCTTGGTATAAATACCTCCACCCAACTGGGCAAATAATGCGGCCAGTGAAGCACCGAAACCGAAGCCTACAATCAGTTCTGGACTCTTATGGAATATATAGTATAAAGCGGTTATGCCTAGTAGGCTGAGGCCTACGTTGAATAGCCCCATCACCATACCTCCGTAGAAACCTATCCTCAACGTCTTTATCAGTGAATGTTTAGCACTATATGCAGCTCTTACATTAGCCCTTGTCGCGACATCCATACTTATCCAGCCAGCCGCTAGACTAGCCCCGCTACCCAGTAGGAAGCCTATACTGATATATGGTATACCACCATAGTTGGGGGCGTCGAAAACGAGGTAGAGTACGAATGTCAAGATTATAGCGATTATAAATATGGTTCTATACTGGGTCTTGAGATATGCTATAGCCCCCTCCCTAATGGCATTATAGATCTCGAGCATCTTCTCATCATCGACCTTCTCCCTAACAACTAAATATGTAAGTATTCCAGCGACTCCGAGGGCCAGGGCCCCACCCAATAAGGCAAATATACCTAAATCGAACACCAGCCATCACCAGCTGAACAGTTCCATGTATATATCCGATTTATACAGTCTAGATTATAGAATATTCTTAACAAGTATATGCTATATAAATAAAAATATAGAATTAAGGGGATGATTAGTCTAGCTACCTCGACTCCAAATCACTAAGTATCTCTATACCCCTCTCACTGAGGAAGTCGACTAGCCTCTGGAACGCGACTATTTTACTCACCGACTTGGCCTCCTTCGGCCCCGGCTTCTTCATAAAGAAGGCATTTATCGGGTAACATGTACCAGTGCACCCTGAGTCCAAAGCGATTTTACCTAGTCTAATCAGGTCTACACACATGCCAGCTAGCGATGGGCTGTCGTTAATCCTATAGTTCACTACTAACTCGTCCCTGAGGCCGTTGAATGTAATGTATTCTATGTGCATCGATACAAATTTTTTGTCACCCAACGGCCCTAGATAGCCGGTTGGTTTAATATAGTGTGGAGCGTCATAGCCCAAGATATCCTCCACGATGCTACTCTTAGTAAACTCCTTCATAATGTTCTTCTCCGGAATGGTGAGAGCCAAGAAATCCATGTTTCCTCCTATGTTGAACTGGGCTATGGATAATACATGCCTGTTCCGCTCCGCCATATGCTCAAGTAGATCGGCTGTCAGGGGCGTGGCACCAGTGGCCCCATCATCACCTAGGACTAGGCCCTTACTGAGTTTATACAACTTTACTATAGCTGGATCATTGGCTAAGGGTACCGGAATAACATTTATAAATACTGCTCTCTTATGTTCTCTCGAATACTTTGCCGCAGCATATGCATAGAACTGTGTGGCGGTCAGCCTCTCCCTATTATCCTCCTCAATCGCGTATTCCAATGCCTCCAGGTCCTCAAAAGGCTTCCCATGCTCCGTAGTCAGCATATTTAGGAATACATCCGGCTCATACTCCCTCCATTCATCGACCAGTATATCGACCAAATCACCTAAACTATATCTCTTATCTAGTCCAGTTGCCTTTATTGGGAGGCCCTCCACACTACCTAGATGTACACCTTCTCTAATCACCAACTCCCTTAGTGACTTGGGCACCGGCACCTGGTCGCCAATGGCTCTCCTGGCGACTGTATAGGCTGTCTTTCCCACCTTATGACTGTCGATATCATAGCTTGCGACTATCTCTATCTCATCAAAATCTATTCCGAGATCCTTATTCCCGAATGGAACCCCGTAGGGCTCCATATCCCCATTCTTTATCCTCTCCAAACCCACGACAAGATGATTCGCGACCATACCATGACCCAAGATTACGGTTCTAACCACCATTCTACTACATCACCCCCTTTAGACAATTTAGGCTTATGAGATAGGTCGGGGTTATATAGGAGACAGGCGGGATGCCTATATAACCCTGTTAAACCCAAATTATAATATTATCCTAGCATATAGAAAATAAGTTTTTTGATACATCTAAGTAAAGGATTTATAAATACGTAACTAACTATTCACCGATCTCCTCCTCACCTATTAAGAACCTAATCATCTGGTCATGGGCCTCAGTCACATCCTGTTTCGTCACCATCCCCAAATACTTATGGCCAACATCCGAATCTATGACGGGTAATGCATCCATCCTATACTTAGTCATCCTCTTAAGTATCTCAAATAGAGTCTCATCTGGATGGCATACTGGTACATTGGCATCCAGAATCTCCAACACCCTCATCTTCCCACGTTTATCCTTGGAGATGCTGGTCAGCTTATCGAAGGAGACCACACCAATGAATCTATTATCCTCAACGACGGGGAGTAGCCGGACCCCACGCCTCATCATAACAGACAAAGCGCTACTCACGCTGGCATCAGGACTCAAAACTGGATACCGAGTATTAACAACATCTTTAACATGTATCTCCTCCAGAATCATTTTATGGTAATCACGGATGTGGGCCGGTGAGTGAGGCCTATCCTCGACCTGCTCACTGTAGATTGTGTAGTCTCCACTAAGTAGATAGGATATAGCAATCGATAACATGGATGGGGCTATCAATTCATAGCTACCAGTCATCTCACTAACCATTATTAACACTGCGACAGGCGCTTTAGATACGCCTGCGAAAAGCGACATCATACCAATTATGATCGAAGATGTCAAGAAGGAATCTGGATTCGATATATAGCTGGGGAAGACATTGATGAATAGGAGGCTTAAAGCCGCACCCAAGAAGGCGCCTATACCAAGCCCGGGTGCAAAGACCCCACCACTTCCACCACTACCGATTGTAAGAGATGTAGCTAATATCTTGAGGAAAGCCAAAATAAATAGAATTAAAGCGATTAGAATCTTATTATCAACCTGGACCCAACCACCATTCAAAAAATTGTATATGGGGAAGACCCCCCTTGTATAATAAGGTATCCAGCCATATCCAGTGCCTAGGATCTCCGGTGCAAATATCCCTATAAACCCGACCAATATGCCACCGATGACCGGCTTAAAAATATTTGGGACAGATATTCTTCTAAATATATCCCTAAAGGTGTAAAACAATTTAACATATATTATTCCAAAAATGGCTGTTAATACCCCTAATATCGAGTAGAAAATAAGCTCATTGGGATGTGAAAAAGCAACTGTAGGTATGTCGAATATAGGGGTATATCCAGAGTAAGCACCGAATATCGCATAACCAATAACCGCCGCTATAAAAGTAGGTAAAAGTGCCTCCGCCTCAAAATCCCTCTTATATAATACCTCTATACCGAAGATAGCACCACCTAGGGGAGCCTTGAAAATCGTCCCTATACCAGCCCCAATACCCACAACAACCGCCAGTCTACGGTAATATGGATTGACTTTTAGAAGATCAGCGAAATATGACCCTATCCCTGCACCAATCTGAGCCATCGGCCCCTCCCTACCCGCGCTACCCCCACTACTTATAGTAAATATAGATGATATCATCTTGATTATAGGGACCCTTCTTCTAACCTTGCCAGCAAACCTATGGAAAGCGGCTATAGCGGCATCGGTACCATGCCCCTCGGCCTCGGGTGCAAATGTATATACTAGGATGCCTGAGACGAGTCCCCCTATCCCAACTACCAATGGGAGTAGATATGGCTGCCTAATCCTCAAATCAATATTTGTAAAATTCTCTGCCGATGGAATATTGAATCCAACGATATAGTTGAAGAAGAGAATCTGCATAAGCTTAAGCAGCTCGATGAAGATTATTGAACCTATACCAGAAACTACCCCAATAACCAGCGAAATAAATATAATCTCCCTGTATCCCTTGCCTATAACCCATTTCAAGCGTCTCTGTATACCGTTTAATACGGGCATGCCACAACACCACTGTATATTATTCGTATCATTAATGTCACTGAAGAAAACTAATTATTAGTTGGACACTGTATATATAAAAAGAATTAATCGTTTATACTGGACTTGACGACTATTTATATATCCTATGAATAATGCCATACCCCTAGAGATCTATAAGATAGTTATGTCATCCACTACTCCTCGAGGTACTCCAGCGACTCCGACATAAGTGAAGCGGCATAATCAATATTCTCAAGATATTTCTCGATATCCTCCTCGGTATGCTGTACACTCAATGTCCACATCTCCTCCGGACCAGTTGCATTAGGTATAATACCTCTATTTATCATGCTGAAGAATAGTGGATACCATAGCTCCAGCCTCGTATTGAGAACCTCCCTGAAGTTCCTAACCTTCTCCTTGCTATACATAATTGCCCCACTAACCCCGAAGAGCTCAACATACGCCTCTATACCATATTTATCGAAAGCCTCCTCATACCCCTTCTTCAGCTCCTCATTAAGCTTGGTAAGTCTATTATACTCATCCTTAGTCAGGATCTCCGTCAAGGTGACATAGACACTCACAAGTGAGAATGGATTGGCATTGTACGTACCTGCATGGATAACTCCCTGGTATCTAGGCGCCTCAGACGGAGCAATAAGACTCATTATCTCCTCATCACCACCAACGATACTCACTGGAGCACCTCCACCAATCGCCTTAGCCAACGTAATTAGATCCGGTGTAACCCCGAACATCTGCGCCGCAGTACCCGGATAAGCCCTCATCCCAGTCTTAACCTCATCAAATATAAGGACTATATCATACTCCCGAGTCAGGTCCCTCAGCTTCCTGAGGTAACCTGGCTCCGGATAAATTATACCAGCATTCATCATCACAGGCTCAACTATGAGGCCAGCTATCTCGTCACCCTCCTCCTCAAGAAGCTCGACTAAGGGCTCGATATCATTATATGGGACCACCCTAACCAGGTCCTCAGTATCCTCAGGTAGGCCGAGTGAATCCAAAACACTTACTGGCATCCTCCTAGGCCCAGCCAAACCACGTGTAGGCCAGCTACTAACCAGTACATAATCGTATGTACCGTGGTAGCTACCCTCAATCTTTATAATGATGTCCCTACCGGTATAGGCCCTAGCCAACCTACATGCATACATGATGGCCTCGCTACCACTAGTACTGAATCTAAACATATCTATATCGAACATCTCTGGGATCAGCTCAGCCAACTCCTCAAGCAGCTCAAAGGGATACGTATATAGAATACCTTTGGATATCTGCTTCTCCCATGCAGAGACCAGCCTGGGATGGGCATGCCCAGTTATTAAAGTTCCGAATCCCATATTGAAATCAATATACTGGTTTCCATCAACATCCCATATCCGGGAGCCCCTCGCCTCACTAAAGTATAGAGGATATGGCGAATAATACCTCTGGTTACTATTCACACCAAGCGGTATATATTCAGATATCGACTCATATATCTCTCGGCTCCTCGGCGTCCTCTCAAGATACTTCCTAACTTCATTAACCACATTCGGGCCGAAATCCTCCCAGTCAACAAGATAAGCTTCATACATGATGCTCAAGCCTCAGGACAAGAAATTACATAGAATATTGGATATCCAATCTCCGTAATACGGTTCGACGAGTCGTCATCAGACAAGGTAAGGTTACACCTCTAAAACACAATTATAATATTATCTAGGGTGGGGGTTAATATTTCTATATATTATAAGCTCAATTATAAAGTTAGGGTAGAGGTTTTGAGAAGTATTTGTATAAGACCATGATTTACGGTCTGCAACTACATTTTTCAAACCATTAAAATCGGTTGATCCGTGTCTCCTCTTCAGTAACCGGTATACCCCTTCTGCCTAATTCCCTAATCCAGTGTAGGGGGTCATCGACCAACTCGGGGGGAACCACACCCTTCCTACTCACCAATCCATCAGCCAGCATCTGAACACCTATACTTGCACCGACACCAGTCGTGAATGCCGTCACGCCTGCACGCCAATCCTCATTATAACCCACAGGCCCAACATAATAAGTTAATCTGGTATCAACGCCGTCCTTAACACCAACCAGCTCAACCTTCAGGCATCCATATACGCCCTTTGGTTCACCAGGCTTAGCCAAGGCAGCAACCAACTTCTGTGGAGCCACCTCATTAGAATCAATCTTAATAGGCTCCCTAGATGTTAAGCCTATAGATTTCATGAAGTTGATTATTGGGAAGAAAGATTCGTCCCAAGAATCCTTATATGTGACCATCCTAACCCCCTCGATTGTATAGGGTAAGGTAGCCAATTCACTATGTATAATGGCATACGTCTTCAAATACCCGATGGGCTCAGGGAAAAACGTAAGCTCAGGATAACTTAATGGAGGGGCCTCGATAAACTTACCATTTACATATAATACAGCGGGCATCGTAGCCTCATCCAAAACCGTCAAAATGCTGAAGCCGAATGGTGTGGCCTCCTCCCCAGCACTCCCCCACCTAATATGTATCTCCCTCACAGAATCCATCTTAGACGCTCCATATGAAGCCAAGACGTTAGAAGTCCCAGGATCATCCCCTACACCTATCAACACCGTAATGCCGGCATCCCTAACCTCTTCATCCATCTCAAGCTCCTTCTTCGTCATCCAGTATAGACCACCGAGGTCGGCGAGATCCCTCCTAGCCTTTAAAGCGGCTTTTATAGCATATAGATTATATTCGTACCATGAAGAGTTTACAACTACATCGACCTTGGACATATATGATGCGGTGCCATCTATATCCCTTACATCCCCCTTCGCGATTTCTAGCCTCGGGTCATCCACCTCCGAAGCAAAGCTTTTCAGAGCCTCATAATTATAATCCACGGCGAGAATATACTCTATATCATCTCTATACTTAAGCAGGTCTCTAATTATGACTCTACCTACATTACCTACACCTAATACCATGACTCTCAACAGAAATCACCCATAAAAATATAAATAGGTGGAGGCTAAGTAGGCTAATACTTCACCGACACGATATTAACTTTGCCGGCATCCTTTGATAGCCCAAGCTTTCTTAATTTACCCTTCCTAGGCACCCCTTCTCTATCCCATCCCCTCAATTGATAGTATTCATCGAGCATCCTACTGAACATCTCAGGCTTAACTCTGAAACCTTTATTGGGGCCCTTCTTAGCCTCCTCATAGGCGACTCTATAGGGT
>WAMZ01000018.1 GCA_015522055.1 Candidatus Geothermarchaeota archaeon | reverse complement strand
TATTAGAACATATGCCAAAGACATAATCAACCATTAATTCCCCCTACCCACAACCGCTTTTATACCTATGCCTTTAGAATTAAGCCTATCTACTACCAACTTATATAATTCTCTATTCATACCGATTATCTCAGGAGGAATAATTCCAGATATATCAATAAGATCTTCAAAAATTAAATACGCTACTGTCGATGCTGTGTACCCAGTTACTCTAGCCATCGAACTAAAACCATGTTCATCAAAACCCCTCTCCAACAACATATATGTATATGTAGTTCTTTCTCCTCCCGCAAAGCCAGCTATATCGACCCTCATAGCCAATAAATCCTCGACATCCCGCCTCACCAACTTCTCACTAAGCAATTTAATCAATAATTTACGTGGACTAACCCCACCCACTGGGATGTCGCTAAACAAGCCTAGATCCATCAATAACCTTATTTTCTCAACATGCCCAGGATATCTCAGGGTCTTCTCCCACATACTCCTTACACCCTTGATAGTATGTAGTAATGTCCTCAGACCATCTGTATAGAAAGCCTCCAAAACACCGATACCTGGAAAAACGATCTCCTCCAAGCCAGATAAAGCATCTGCCACAACCACCCTACCATCAACCACGATCCTCGGGCTACGCATATACTCATCTATAAGGTCCTCAACCGACCAAGTAACCACATAGCCTAGTGGAGGAACAGGCTTAGTTGGAAACCCACCAACATAAATATGTATAGCATCGACATTATCCAACATACTAACAGCATGCCCCACCAAAATATTACTAAGGCCAGGAGCGACACCAGCATCTGGGATAACCTTAATACCAGCCTTATCCACCTCACCACGTAACTGAAATACATCCTCAGGCATATATGATACATCCACTAGATCAACCTTTGCATCAATAGCCGCCTTAACAACCCTATAACCAAACTTCCCCGGCAATGCATTGACAACCAAGTCAAAACGCTTCATAGCACCAACTAAGTCACTGTACTCATTAACATCTAAACGGAGAGCCTCAGCCTTGGAACCACCAGCCAATCCTATGCAGGACTCAATCTGAACAACATCCCTATCAGCCACAAACAATTCATCTATATCTATGAATATGGATAAATCATATATGATTACAGACCCAATATTCCCAGCTCCCAGAACAAGTACCCTCATAGAACCACCTAAGAAACAAAAGAATATTGATTGGATAGATATTATAGAAAAATCCTAACTACTTGTAATAAAGAATTTTTATAAATAGTGTTTTATGCAGGTAGTTCATGTAGAAACTCCGGTATATATTCAAGCATGTCACTAGCGACTCTACCAACCATATCCACTCCGACGACCTCACGGTCATACAATGGTATATAACTAACCACTTGGTCACCCAAATCCCTCTGGATAATCTCCATATAGTGAAGCTGCTGCTGATACTGATTCCTAATATACTCATTTGTAGTGGCCGCTGCTACAGATTTCTTGAGAACCATATTAACAATCACACCACCAACCGGGATATCATAAGCAGAAACCATCTTAATAAAACGCTTCACAACCGCAATCGGTAGCGATAGGGGTAATGTAACAAAGAAAAATGCTGTCTCATCACTATTTAACAGTATCTTCCTAACCTTAGTGAACTTCTCATTTAGACTAAGCAGGTCAGCCATAAGTGGATCCTTCTTAATCTCCTCCATAACCTTCTCCTTCCTGAATGAGAGCTTGACCCTCAGAGATAGAGCCTCCTCCCTACTCTTAATCATCCTCTGGAGCCATAGCCCATATATCTTACTCAAACCAATCAACCTAACCGCATTGGCTACCGCGGCTGTATCAAAGACTATTTTATCGAAGTTCTGCCCCTCCTCAATAACTATATCCATCATCTTATCGAACATAGCCGATTCCTGGAACGCCGGGTTAGTAGTAGCTATCTCGATAAATGGCTTAGGATCGATCGGTATATCGGCCCACTTCATAAACTCCTTTATCCTCCTAGAAATATTCTCCTTATACCTAGCCACAACGTCATCTATCTCGACCTCAACAGCATATAGATTATCGACACCCTCAACCTTCTTAATAACACCCCCAGTCAAATCCTGTTTGAAGAGACTTGTCAGTGAATGGACTGGGTTAAGCGACGCCAATAAAGTCTTATATCCATTTGATGCATAGTAATATGCTATTCCAGCCGCAGAAATAGTCTTACCAACACCACCCTTCCCACCAGTAAATACATACTTGAGCCTCGGCTTAACATCAAACAATTCACCAAGCCTCATAAACACCACCCCTATATACTAAACTTCGAATACATAAGGTCCTCAGCCACCCTAGGAAGCATCTCAAGCCCCTTAGGCTCCCTCTCATAAGCAGGTATAATAGCGGCGATATAATCACCAAACTTCTGCTTAATCTCCTCGAGATACTTACTCTGATCAATAATCTTATTCTTAAGGAATTCAGGTACATCTGGATGGTTAAGCAGGTCGGTGGGATAAACCCTATTGACGACCACACCCGATAATGTTATGCCTAGGTCGTTGAACATAGCTAAAGCCCTCTCAGTATCCAGTATCGCCATAGATTCAGGCACCAGGACCATGAAGAAAGCAGTCTTCCTACTATCTACAAGTAGGTCTGTAAACGCCTTCATCTTATTCCTGATCAACTCAAGCTCCTTAAGAACCTCATCCTCACTTATCTTCGTGCCACGGAGCGTAGCTGCAACAGACTCATATTTCTGAGCCTCCTTCCTAGCCTCCGTAAGCTTATCCACCCAGGCGGTCAGAATCTCAGCCATCGCCACCATCCTGACGCCGTGGCCGAATGGAGGCATATCAAATATATAGATATCATATTCACCCGCCGCCACCAACTCGGCCATAGCATCATAGGTTGCCGATTCATACATCGCCGGCTCCGCCGACGTAGAGCTAATATATTCATCTATCTCCTCAGGAATCTTATCCAATCCATACATATTCTTAATCTTATTCCTAATCTCCTCCTGATACTCCGCAATCCTCTTATCCGCATCTATCTCCACAACATATAGATTAGGAACTATCTCGATCACACCCTTACCAAACAAGTCCCTCTCAAATATATCACTGAGCGATGCTTGTGGATCGGTACTGAAGCATAGAACCTTCTTCCCCTCATTAACAGCCATATGGTAAGCCAAGGCGGCACTACACGTAGTCTTACCCAAGCCACCCTTACCAGCGAATATAACAACCTCCACAGATGAATTCCTCTCAAAGAACTCCTTCAACCCAGTCAGCGCAACCACCCACCCCCATATATAGGCAGCCGGCTAGCCAGTAAGCATATCCGTGAAATCACGTTCTCTAAAGAGCCTAGTCTTCCAAGACTTGATGTTAGGCACCGCATATGGTAGGAGCCTAAGGCTATAGTATGGAGGAATTATTGGGAATCCCAGCATATCACCCAGGGTCATGAGCATAAACAGATGCTCCATATACATCCTCGTCCTCAGGAAAGCCGTCACACTACCATGAACAGCCATACCATACAGAATACCCTTGATACCTCCACCCCTCTTCTTATCCTTCTCCTCCTTACCCTTCTTCCGACCAAACATATCTCAACACCGACTCACACGATACCAACCTAAATAAGTATTATATTAATGCAATCCATAAAAATAAATTGGATGGATACATATGTAAAGAAATAAGCATTATACTTAAAAAACATGTTAAAACTATGTAAATAAATTGGTTTCATACATAATAATTATATAAAAAGTATATTGAAAGGGGGATTACTTAGATGTATAGCTCCTCACAAGATAGTATGTCATAACTATACCCAATATGAATAGAATAACACCTACAATAATGAACACAACGTTCATCGCCAGTGCAGCGGCTGGATACTGGTTCAGAGGCGGCTTAGCAAACAGGACCTTTACATCCTGTGTAGCTAAGTATTTATTTACGGCCCTGACATACATGTATACCTCCCAGGCGAGGCCAGATAAAGTTACTATCACCATGAATATAGCGGGGCCTAGGACATAGAACGAGGGTTTCTTCATCCGACTGACTATTATCGCGGCCAGGAATAGGGCTAGACCAGCCAGTAACTGGTTAGAACCACCGAAGTATATCCATAGGTTGACCCAGCTACCCGACAATGCGAATACTATCGGTATAATCAGGCCTATAATCGTAGCAACGTATTTATTCCCAAGTATACTTAGCGCACCAGTGAATAGTTCGCCAGACACCAGCCTCCAGTATCTCGTGACCAATGTCTGGACCGTAAATGCATATATAACTAGGAACAATGCGAAGAATGATGCCCAGAAGGGTGCCAACGCCTCCCCTCCTAGATATGCGGCTGTTAATTTGGTGGCGCCCAAGACAAACGCGGATGGCTTCGCACCCTTCTGGATAGCCTCAGTCGTCGGTGGTAGAACCATGTATGCCGCCAAAGCCGATAGGGCTAGTAGACCCTCGGTTAACATCGCTCCAGCGCCAACTGGCCTGGCGTCCAGCTCAACGTCAAGCTGCTTAGCCGTAGTTGATGAACCGACAAGTGAATGCCATCCCGATATGGCGCCACAAGCAATCGATATAAACATTATCGGGAAGATAGGCCCAACACCAACAACACCCAGCAATGTATCCATATCAGCTACAGCTGGCTGAGCTAAGGTTATGCCCGTAGCAGGGGTTAATAATGCACCCAATATTAGTATTATGACGCCTCCCACAGCTGGGAACGCGCTTATGAAGTTCATTGGGGTGATGAAGTGAGGCATGGGTGCAACTGCGGCGATGAATAAGAATATTGCCAGGATTATTGACCATATAAGTAGGCTATATTCGCCAAAGTAGTTCTTGGGTGGCCAGCCAATCACCGTTCCAGCATATATGGATATTATTATCAGTACTATGCCGAAGATGGTAACTGCTATTATATTCATCTCATACTTGTATAGCATCTGTCCTATCAAGATTGCTGTGATCAATACTATAACAGTAGCTAGGAAGGTACCTGGGAAGACCGTCCAGAATAGCGATATCAAGTATATGAATACCGCTGATATAATCAGTAGGTAGAATAATAGATAGCCAAGCAGAATACTCCTCGGCCTCTCCCCACCTACATACTCATATACCAATGGCCCCATAGACTTACCTTCATTCCTAACCGAGATCATAATACTGCTGTAGTCATGAGCCCACCCTATAAACATATTACCGATTATAATCCATAGGAGCGCTGGGAGCCATCCATAGGTTATCGCTATGAATGGACCTAAAATGGGGCCTAAGGCGGCTATTGACTTGAACTGGAAGCCCCAAAGCACATTCCTGGATACAGGGAAGAACTCGACTCCATCCATGTACATGTGTGCTGGCGTAGTCCTGTCGGCGCTAACCTCCCATACCTTCCTGTCGACCCACTTACTGTATACGTAATATGTGAATAGGTAGGCAATCAGAGCTATGAGTACCCATAGAAACGGAGTCGCTAGTATATCCGCCATAGAAGAATTCACCAATTATATTATAATCTAAAAATCCTAAATATAAGTATTTAATATTATAAAGAAAATGTTTACATTTCTATATTAAATCATTTAATTTTGTTAAGCAAGATATTTAAAAAGAAATAACATAACTATGT
>WAMZ01000017.1 GCA_015522055.1 Candidatus Geothermarchaeota archaeon | reverse complement strand
CCCTGACCGCCTCAATCAACTTCGGCCCTGGGACGAATGTAACTGCTACATCGACAGGTCCATGCATAGATATAGCCTCCTCAACGCTATTATATACAGGTATTCCATGGACCGACTCACCGCCTCTCCCCGGTGTAACCCCAGCTACTACCTTCGTTCCATAATCCCTCATGAATCTCGCTCTGGCGCTCCCCTCCCTCCCTGTTATTCCCTGGATTAATACTCTAGACTCTCTATTGATTAGTATAGCCATTAGTAATCAACCTCTATCGGTAGTATGAGTTTTATGGCGTGGTTTGGACACATTATCTCACATGCTATACATTCTATACACCTTCTTCTAAACTCATCTTTGTCATAGATCGGTATAGGCCCCCAACTACCCAGCTTGATTCTGAATAGATGTCTACCGTAGAGGCTACATGCCTTTACACATTCATATGCCTCACACCCAACGCATTTATCCAACTCTATTATCAACTCACCTGTTCTTAACTTGAAAGATAATTTATTCTCCATGCCTAATCACCTGCATCAATTCATCGGCCAATTCACCTACTCCATAGATGTCTCCATCGGGGCTGATAACGGGGTCTACGGTATGTATTATTAATGTTAGGTTGAGGTCTCTTGTCTTCTCCACCAATATCCTAGATGCTTCAGAGGCCTTGTTACCTCCCCAAAGTATGGCTATCGGGAAGCCTGGTCTATTGGATAGCTCCTCCCTAAATGCCTTAACGAGTCCTAGGGCGGTATACCACATCTCTTGATTAGCTATATTAGGTGATATTAATACATAGGCCTCTATGTTCGGTATTGATAGTATGATCTTAGCTATTCTATATATCTTTGATGCCGGGGGGTTTCCACTGGTGTCGCTGTAATTGGCTACCCTAAACCCCCTCCTTAGTAATATATCGAGGCCTATTAACGCACCCCCTCCCCCTATTCCATGGAAGCCTATTAACGGTCCTTCGCCGCCTGTATCCTGCTCTATAAAGAATGATATCCCTCTATAGTCATTCAACTCTATTTTATAAGCGGCCTTTTCTAGACTTGTGGCTTCCCTATCCATCTCTATAGGTATTCTTTCATTAATGTCTATGTGTTTATGCGCGGAATTATCATCTATACTTATACGTGCATCTAATGCTATATACCCGATGTCTGTATATGTCAGGGGGTTTATTTCTATGAGACGGCAGTCATACTCCTTATATAACTTGTATATCCTGTCTATTATTGTAAGTATCTCCTCATATTTATCTACCTCCAGTTCCTTAAGGAGTCTCGCTATTTCATTTTTATTGGGCCCCTCGATATAGTTAATAGGTATTTTATATACCTCTCGCCTCTCCTCTATATCGACGCCACCACGTCCGAATAGGAGTATGGGTCCCTTTACATATCTTGAGTTTGAGGTGGTGATGGAGAGCATATATTCTTTCTTAGGTTGGATATATTCCTCTATTAAGACCCTTGGCTGGCCACCAATCTTCTTTATGGAATCGAATATTTCTATTAGTCGGTGGCGAAATTCCTTTTGGGTCTTAACTATTTTTACTAGACCGCTTCTCGCTCTTCTGCCGTGGAGTACTTGAGCTTTTAAAACCAGGGGATAATGAAATATATCTTCTATTTCATCAAGTTTTTCAACGTCTCTATGGGTGAGGAGCAGCCTCTTTGGTGTCTTTATTCCATATTTATTTAGGATATTCTTGGCCTCATACTCATATAGTCTTACCATTAATAATAGGATTCGTTTCTCCGGATTATTTAATTAGAATACTTATTATATGGTAACTAGTCTTGTATCTACCAGCCATCTATATGCAATTATAAGTGCTGACAGTGTTAATAGGGATGCTAGTAAGAATATTATTACTACTCCATCGACACCCGCTATTAGTCTATGGGCGTATTGAATGTATAGATATGCACTGGCTATGGATCCGGCTCCCATACCCATGTTGAACATGGCCTGCTGATATCCAAATATCTTTCCTCTATGGTAGCTTTTTGTCAAGTCGGCTTGTATAGCCCTAATGCTGGGCATTCCGGTGTTGAATGAGATGTTGGCTAGGGCCATACCTATTAGAAGCCCATATATATTGGTTACTAGGCCTATCATTAGTAGCGCGATACTTCTAATAGCCATTGAGAACATAAACATATTCTTCTTTCCCCACTTCCTGTCTGTATAGGATGCTATTGGATAGGCTGCAGCCAGTCCTGATAGGCTGGCGAATAATTGTATCCCGCCTATATAGATTGGTTCCTTGACTATGTATTCACTTATGTAGACTATGAGGACTGATGCTATGATGCCTACACTGAATCCATTTACTGCACCTGAGAAGAATACTACATTAATTGACCTTTTGATTATCCTCTCATTCTCCGCCGTATTAGTATGTATTGTGTGAGGACCATCAGTATACATATCGGGGGGCCGGCTCATGTGTTGAGTATATCTCGATTCTTTAAGATATAGGCTGAGTAGGAATGCTATTATGAAGAGTGGGACTTGGGATAATACGGTGGGTCTAAGTATATCAATGGCTCTGCTAGACTTCACTATGTAATAAAATGTATTGTATATTAAACCTCCTAGTCCCGGGCCGACTAGGTTCCCAATGTTAAGTGACATTACGTATAGTGTCATGGCCCTAGTTCTCACGGAGGGGTCTACCTTATCCATCATCATAGCCTCAGCTACTGGCCAGACCATGGCCGAGGTTATTCCCTGGAGTGCTCTCACTATCACTACATCTAAGGCTGTTCTAGCTATAGCCAGTAGTATACCGATAACTATGTATAGGAATAGGCCTATCACGATTAGCCTCTTCCTACCTAGTTTATCACTGAGCCTCCCGAATATGGCTGCTGAGGGTGATCGTAGTATCATAAATGCAGCTATATTAAATGCAATGTACCATATTACATCTGGGGTGAACCTTACGCCAGCCCTGGTCTCTGGAGGTGGGATTGAGGGGTCCTCTAGAGCCTCTATATAATACTGGATTATGGGTTGTAATGTGCTGAATCCGAGTTGTACGGCCAGGGCTATAAATATTATTATAATCCCTTCTCTCCCCACTCCTCTAAAGATTTTTCCAAGTCTCTTCATTTGTAGTGTTCCCCTATTTACTGATGCCGTAATCTGGTTGGTAATTAATTATTTGTAGTTATTCGTGGCTATATATTTTTGGGTTCAACTTGAATGTTGGTATGGGGTGGTGCCATTGGATATTAGGAAGGCCCATACGTCTGAGCATATTTTCATGAGGGCTTTAACCTCTATTAATAGTAGTGTGAGGGTTAGGAAGGTTGAGCATGGGGATTTGGTAAACGAGATTTTTGTGGAGGCTATGGATTTATCTTGGGATGAGGTTGTTGATGCGGCGAGGATAGCCAATATGGTTATTCTGGATGATAGGCCTATTCGCATAGAGGTATTCGACTCTGTCGGTGAGGCTGTGAGGAGGTATCCCGACCTTAGGGCTTACGAAGAAAGGATAGAGCCTCCAGTTAGGGTAGTAATTGTGGAGGGATTTGATTATGCGGCATGTAGGATGCCACATTTATCTAGGACTGGAGATGCATATATGTTTCTTCCAGTCTCTCTAAATAAGGCTAAGAGGGGGAGGTATATAATTAGATATTTAGTTGGATTTGCGGCTCTGGATTATGCATTACAGGTATCTCGGTTGGCCGATGAGGTTTCCAATAGACTATCTTGTAATATTGATGATGTATTGAGGGCGATAGATAATTTGGTTGATAGGAATGTCGATGCCAATCGGAGGCTTAGAAAAATTACTAAGCGTATATTCAACTCCTCACCAGAATATTCTTTCCATGGGTATCGGGTTAAGTATATCGAGGCGCCGGGTATGGACATGGATGAGGTTGGTAGGCTTGCCGATGAATGGATTAGGGAATACTTCGGGATAATTTTGGCGGTATCGGATGTAGGAGATGGTTATAGGTTTCTACTTGCATGTAATGAACGTCTCAATCTTGATATGAGGACTGTTGCGCGTGGACTCTTCAATAAATTAGGTGGCAGAGGCGGGGGAAGGGCTAACTGGGTCATGGGTAAGTTAGATAGTATAGAGTCTATACAGTCGATACTCTATGATTTATTGTCCAGTATAGACCGAGGATAGCCATTTTATCAGCTCAATCTTGGTATCCTCTACATCGATTTCTTTAATTCTCTCTCCATGTTCTCCCAACCCAATATTAGTATATCTCTCTATAAACCATTGTTCGTATATATCGGGGTCACCGTCTCTCCTCTTAAACCCGATGTTGTATGCATCCCGCGGGGATAATACTCCGACCTTAGCGTCTCTCCACAAGAATATTATCGATGATACCAGTGAGAGGGATGAGGTGAGTATATATGATGGGCCATAGCATCCTCCGATGACTATCGTCGCGCTTTTATACCTATGCTTTGAGGCTTCAATTAATGTATCTACAAAGACGGATATCAGCCTACTCTTCTCTGAATCCGGTGTATCCAAGATTCCTGGTGAGTCGCATAGATATACGATGGGTATATCCAGATTTCTAGCTAGTCTCACAAGGTTCTTGATCTTGAGTAGGGCCTTCAAGCCGATTCTACCATCGTTAACCGTGCTGTCGATGCCTATGAATGCCGTGGGCCACCCACCTATGTAGCATAGGCTAGTTGATACTTCATCACCAACACCTCTATTAAGCTCTAGTGTAAACCCATTATCTGCCATTAACTTTAGCAGTAGTTTACCGCTACATTTACCGCAACACCTAACTATTGCGTAGTCATCCTTCTCAATATCGTAGCTGAATCTCTCCCGGGTTAATGAGTGGACCATAAATTCGTGAAGTTTGCCTATTAGTACAGCGATATCATCTTCATTATCGTACGTAAAATTTATTATTCCTGTCTCCTCGCTATGCACCTGTGCCCCTCCAAATTCAGTTATATCTACATCTACCCCACTTATATTCTTATATATTTTCGGTCCATGTATGAATATTGCCCCTCTATCACTGGATGCTATTTTAATATCAGATAGATAGGTTATTAGGGCTCCCCCACCAGCTGCAACACCATCAACTATTGTTACTATAACCTTGTGTTTATGGGGTCTAGCTAACTCGGATATCGCTGAGGCCAACTCCTCAAGAGAGAGTGGCCCATCATCTATCCTGGCGCCGCCACTGCGTAGGACGATGTATATTATTTCCTTTTCTTCAGGTCTATATCTAAATATTCTCTTCAGGTATCCCGCCTCCTCGTATCCAATTGTACCAGCTTTATAACTATAGTCAAATACTATAAGTGAGACATTGATACCATCATGGGAAGATTTGTAGGATGTTATACACCCTGCTTTCTCCTTCTCGATATGGCCGTGCATGACACGTCTAATTATTATATCTTCGACAGGCATGACTAAAACCTGTTAACTGGCATCTATATGCTAATTAATGAATTGCTAGATATAAGAATCTAATATATATTGATTTACAAATCTAGTTACATATAATTCCTATGTTATCCTAATTATTTGGTGATTCGCTTTGGCTAGCGGTATTGTGCATAAGCGTAACTGGGTCCCTAGTGAGTTGATAAGTAGGTTTATTGAGAGGAATAGTGATGGTAGGTCGGGCGCGATAAATATTTTTATAGGTCATGTTAAGAGGAGCGGGGTCAGGGGTGATGTCAAAGCTTTATACCTAGAGGCTTATGAGGAGGTGGCTAGTGAGGAGCTTAGACGTATAGCGGAGGAGGTTAGGGAGCGTTATGGCCTTAATGATGTGGAGATATGCCATGCAGTGGGTGAATTCGGTGTTGGTGAGCCTATAGTATATGTGGCTATAGCTGCACCCAGTCGTAAGAATATGTATGAGGCTATGAAGGCGGCTATAGAGGGTTATAAGACTAGGCCACCTATCTTTAAGAAGGAGATATATTCAGATGGAAGTAGCGAATGGATTTAGAGATAGATTGTGGGATTTAAAAATAGGATTTATATCTTGAAATGTAAAAAGTTTAATTT
>WAMZ01000016.1 GCA_015522055.1 Candidatus Geothermarchaeota archaeon | reverse complement strand
GCCTACACCTGTTTCAACGGCCTCCTTAAGGATTGAGTCTAAATTCTCCATGTATTCCTCGCTGTATAGGTGGTTGTGGGTATCCACGAGGATCATTTTATACCCCTTCATATACTTGGCTATATAAGTAAATTTAATCTATTCGGTCCACGGGGTAATAAAGTATAACTTGGTTAGGGTTAATTTGCTATATCTGGAGACGTGGAAATTTATTTAATAAAGTTGGGTCTCTACTCCCTTTCTCTCTATAGTTTTTTAATTCTATTTTGTAGTTCATTTTTATTGAGTTGTTGGTTTGGTGGTTTTTATGGCGATCCATAAATTCACGGTTTATAAGATTATGAAGGAGGCTGGCGCGAAGAAGGTTAGTGATGATGCGGCCGCCCTGCTGGCGAGGTATCTGGAGAAGGTGGCTAAGGAGATTACCAGGCATGCAATTAAGGTGGCTGAGCAGGCCAACCGTATAACGGTTAAGGAGAGGGATATTAGGCTTGTCCTGGAGATCCGTGGGGAGTGGGTGGATTAGAGGGCATATCTAGACTTCAAAGCCGAGGTGGATAACCCCGGCTCTAGACCCTCTCTACAACGCTATCGGTGTAGTAGTCGAAGAACCTTAGGTAGCCCCGTCTCCTGAAGAATAGGATGCCGAGTAGGAGGTCTAGGGGTAGGAGGAATACCTTACCTGCATTCCTTATTCCAGACTCTATTATGCCTAGCCTTAGGCCCCCGAGCTTCACGACCCTGATGCGCATCAGGTATTTCCCGGGTGTCTGGCCCTTATAGGCTTCTAGGAGTGTTATGAAGATGTATATCGCGAAGAATATGTGGGAGTATATACCTATCAATCTGAATATGCCTTCGCTGAATAGGGTTAGGTGGTCCATGTGGAATATCCATGGATGTAGCTCTATGATGGAGGTTAGATGGGTAAGGCTATGGCTTACTATACTCCATAGCTCAGGGTCTAGGAATATACCTGAGAATATGAAGAATATTACCGCGTCTATAATGAATGCCCCGATCCTCCTCAAGACAATATCTCTATCTAGCTTAGGCGCCTCTGGTTTAATATCCCCGGCCGCCCTCCTAACCTCCTCTATCAAGCTATATGCAAGCCTCCCCTTCTCGGATAGGATATAGGTTCCCTTCTCAGTCTTCTCTAGAAGGGGGCTTAGCTTCTTTAGGTGGAAGTTTAGTAGGCCGTCCCCTATATTTAGGGTTTTTAATAGCTCTGTATAGCTCATCTCGATCCTATTATGGATTAGGGTGAGTATCTTCCTCCTAATCTCGTGGCTCAATGCGTCGAATATCTCCTTCTCCACGTCCCGTTCCCTAATATCTAGCATATATGGAGTCTCTAGATAAGCATCATCCTTTCCAATTTGGTATACAAGGCTTCTACACAATAATTTTTGTGTATAAAACGCAAAATTTTTTATGCAAAAAATTTATATTTGATATATAACATTTACATTCACATGGTGATGGTGTATGGCGTCTAGTTTGAAGCTTGTTGGTTTGGCTGTCGCCGCCGTGGCGATATTGGCCGGGTTGGCTGCATACCTATATCTAGGTGGTGCCCCCTCGGTATCGGGTGAGGAGAGGGTTTTCTATGTAGTTGCTTATCACTGGGGCTTCGTCTTTTATGACGAGAATTTCAATGAGGTCAGTAATATTGTTGTGAATAAGGGTGATAGAGTAACTATATACTTGATACCTGGGGCTGCCTTCGATAAGGAGACGCATGAGACTTATCAGGAGAGGACGGTTGAGAGTGGTATTGGTGACTTGCCGGCTGGTAGCCAGGAGATCATTGCGAAGATGGAGGAGGCTGAGGAGGAGGGGCTCCTCGACCACGGATTAGCGATAGAGGGTTATGATGTGAATATCAGGACTAACTATAAGCTATTCCGTGGCGGGGCCACCTCGATCGGTGAGGTCTTTAATATAGAGAGTGAGGATACCCTTAGGGCCCACATGATTAGCTTCGTGGCCGATAAGCCTGGTACATTCGACATTATATGCAGTGTATTCTGTGGGTATGGCCATGGCTGGATGTATGTGCCCGGCGGCTTCGTTGTTCAGGGGTGAGCCTATATGGCTAGGCTCCCCTCCCTCCTTCTTTATACTATAATAGTATTTACAATGATTATAGCTGTATTCCAAGCCTCACCTGTTTATGGTGCCGGGGAGAGGGTAGTATATATTGATTTGAGTCAATTCAAGTTTGAGCCGGGGCGGATAGTGGTTAATAGGGGTGAGACCGTCGTATTCAAGCTTAGGTCTCTGGATGTGACCCATGGATTCTATATTGATGGTTATGGTGTTGATACAGTTGTCAGGCCGGGTGAGGTAGTTACTATCACTATTACGGCCTATCAGGCGGGTAAGTTCAAGATTAGGTGCTCTGTGACTTGTGGGCCGCTCCATCCCTTCATGGTTGGGGACTTTGTTGTCCTCGATGGTGGCTTGAATACACCTTTTATACTATCCCTCTTTGCATTAGGGTTGGTCGGGCTCCTCCCACTTATTAGATTCAGGGGGTGATTTTTATGGCCTCGGTCTCTGGTATTAAATCGTTTTTTGGGAGACTTATGTCGATGGACCTATTGTCGATACCGGTTGTACGTAGGTTGGTTATGCATAGGGCTTTTCAATGGGCAGTGATGGTGCCCAATCTAATTATATTCTGGTTCCTCATCACGGCTGGTTTCATAGGGTCGCCTGTTGGTAACATGAATATATCCATAACCTTCGTCTGGATGCTATGGTGGTTCGCCCTCATCGCGATACTCGTTCCATTCTTTGGTAGGGCTTGGTGTACTATATGTCCTTTACCGGCTTTGGGTGAGTGGCTCCAGAGGGGTTCTATGGTTAGGAAACCCGATGCATGGAGGCCACGTGGCCTAAATAGGAGGTGGCCTAGGAGGCTCAATAATATTTGGTTGCAGAATATAGGCTTCCTTGTCCTTGCTTCCTTCAGCGCGTTATTGGTGACGAGGCCTATAGTTACTGCAATAGTCTTGGCTGGCCTTATCCTTGTAGCAACAATCGTTATGCTGGTATATTCGAAGAGGGCGTTCTGCAGATACTTATGCCCCGTCGGTGGTTTCATAGGCCTTTTCTCCAACTTCTCATCGATAGAGCTTAGGGTTAAGGATGGTGAGCTATGTAAGAATCATATCGATAAGGAGTGTATACGTGGCTCGGACACAAGCTTCGGATGCCCCTGGTATGAGTATCCGGGGAGCCTGGTAAGGAATGCATATTGCGGCCTATGCTTCGAGTGTGTGAAGGCATGTCCCTTCAATAATATTAGGCTGAACCTCAGGGGATTCGGTAGAGACCTTATTGTTAGTAGGGGGAAGGGCTTTGATGAGGCGTGGAAAGTATTTATAATGTTGGCTCTAGCCGGCGTATATATAGTCACTATGCAGGGGCCGTGGGGATGGATAAGGGACTTGGCCAACGTATTCTATAAGCCTCCATATGGCTTTGCATTAGCGGGTATAGATGGCTACTTGATATACCTGGGGCTGGTATGGGGCTCCACCCTACTGATAATCCCCGGCCTCTTCTACATATTTTCTATAGCCTCTAAATACCTATCTAAGACGGATGCATCGGCCTCGGAGCTATTCAAGACCTTCTCATATATGCTAGTGCCCCTTACCCTGATGGCATGGATAGCATTCAGCATACCTATCCTCCAGGTAAACTGGGCCTACATCGTGAATACATTATCCGATCCCTTCGGCTGGGGATGGAACCTATTTGGTACTAGGGATATACATTGGAGCCCGATACTACCCAGCCTAATACCCTATGAGCAGGTGGCCGTGATCCTAGTAGGTGTCTTCTACTCGATCAAGGTGGGTTATGAGATGGCTCGTGAGAAGTTCATGGAGGACAGGGCTCTACTTGGTTACTCACCCTATCTCATATTCACATTCTTGGCTGCGATATTCTTCATCTGGCTATTCATGGGGTGATCCAAGTGTATAGGGAAGAGTTTATCCTCTGGTCTATTATCGCATTGGTCCTGTTGGCCATACCCGTAGGCGCATTATACACCGCTTTCAACGGAAAATACTTGGATGGTGTATACTTAGATGATAGGGGTGTGAAGACTATTTATATATATGGCTGGACGCAGGAGGATGGGGGCTGGGACCCAAGCGAGATTGTTGTTAAGGCGGGTGAGAAGGTTAGGCTCGTCATCAGGAGTATGGATATGGCCCACGGCCTCCAAATACCTGACCTCGGCATAGATACGGGGGTAATCAAGCCTGGATATGAATACGTAATCGAGGTAACCTTTGACAAGCCAGGCGAGTACACCTTCTACTGCAGTGTTTACTGCAGCCCACTACACTACAAGATGATGGGGAAGATAATCGTGCTACCGGGGTGACGGGATGAGTAAGATATATGTCCAGGAGGCTACAATTAGGGGTAAGCGGATATACATATACCTATCCAATGACCAGCCGCTGAAGCTGGATGCCCCCTCCATTTCCTCTGGTGGTTTCCAAGGCTACTTCATAGCAGTGGTAGATAAACTTGTAGTACCCGATTCGGGGAAATTGGTTAGGCTACCCAGTGAACAGTCCCTACTCTCATTCTACCCACTAAATCTGATATATGGACCGGATGCAGCCAGGGCCATGGATGTTGCAAGACAGTATCTTCAGATACTTAGGGCCAAAGAAAGCAGGGTTTTATGCTTCTACAAAGGCTGTAGGAAACCAGCTAAAT
>WAMZ01000015.1 GCA_015522055.1 Candidatus Geothermarchaeota archaeon | reverse complement strand
CTATTAGAGTTGAGATGGGTAGACTCGAGGGATTTGAAACTGACTTAAGGGATGCTCCCGACCTCTTACCCATCACATCTGTTCTTGCGGCATACTCCAATGGAAAATCTATAATACATGGTGTGAAACACGCTAGGTATAAAGAGAGTGACAGACTAGAAAGTGTAGCGAAGAATCTCAAGGCGATGGGAGTAGATGTAAAAACTGATGAAGATAAATTGATTATATATGGGAGGGGGGATAAGGGCATAAAGGGCGGGCTCCTAAATTCATTTAATGACCACCGCATTGCTATGGCCTTCGCGATCGCCGCCGTCCACGCTGAGACACCCTCGGTTTTAATGGGGGCGTCCATTATAGATGACTCATACCCAGGTTTCATAAACGATTTAATAAAAATAGGTGGTTGGGTGACCAAGATATGATTGGTAGATTATTTAGGGTATCTTTCTATGGGGAGAGCCATGGATATGGAGTATCCACACTTATAGAGGGTTGTCCCCCAGGTATAAGGATAGATGAAGACTTCATCAGTAAAGAACTTGGAAAGAGGAGGATAGAGGATCCGAGTATATCCACCCAGAGAATAGAGAAGGATGAATTCAAGATAACATCAGGTGTATTCAACGGCTATACCACTGGTGCCCCAATATCCATAACCATATTAAATAGAGATGTGGATTCAAGGCCATACGAAACGATTAAGAATAAACCTAGGCCGAGCCATGCAGACCTAACAGCCTGGATAAAATACCATGGTTACAACGACTTTAGAGGGGGTGGGATATTCTCAGGTAGATTAACAGCGGCCATGGTTGCAGCTGGAGCCATAGCAAAACAATTAATTATGAAATACGGTATAAATGTCTATGCATTCACCAAATCCATAGGGAATATATCTCTAAATAATGATGTTAAACTTGATGATGTCGTTAATAATACCTATAGTAACCCAGCCAGATGCCCTGACCCAGAGACCGCATCCAAGATGATTGAGTTAATTAAAGAGACTAGGGCTAAAGGAGATAGTATCGGTGGAGTGGTGGAAGCCTGGGTAACAAATGTGCCTCCCGGCCTTGGGGACCCCCCTATTGATACGCTGGACGGGGATATAGCGAAAGCAGTATTCACCATCCCCGGGGTCAAGGCCATAGAGTTTGGCAAGGGATTCGATATAGCAAGGATGACTGGTAGCGAGGCTAACGATCCTATAGCATTAAAGGATGGGAAGATCATCACACTGAGTAACAACTCCGGGGGGATAAATGGCGGTATTAGCAACGGTATGCCCATAATATTTAGAGTGGCATTCAAGCCAACACCCTCCATATACATCCCTCAAAAAACGATAGACCTGAGGCATATGAGAGAGACGATGATACGTCTATGGGGTAGATTCGATCCATGCATAGCGATAAGAGCCCCACCCATAATCGAGAGCATAACCGCAATAGTAATAGCCGACCATCTACTCAGATGGCTGGCTTGGGAGAAGTATTTGGAGGAAAAGTAAAATGGAGGCCGATATGATCCAAAGAATACACAAGCTTAGAGCCGAGATAGATAGAATAGACAACGAAATAATAAAATTACTAGATAAGCGCATGGAGATAGTATCCAGAATAGCGAAGATAAAGGTTGAGAGCTACGCCCCCATAATTGATAAAGCTAGAGAGAATGAAATATTATCAAGAGCAGGAAGATATGAAGATATATTCAGGGAGATCATAGATGTATCAATAGAGACCCAATGGAGAATAAAAACTGAAAAGATGGTTGAGAAACTTGGCGTCAAGGATATGCCAATAGGTATAGTAGGCTACGGTAGAATGGGGAGATTATTTGCACACCTATTCAATAAATATTACAGGGTTAAAGTCTACGACATTAGGAAAGTAACTATAGAAGAGGGATGCGGCATAGATGTAGCCGATTCACTAGAAGACCTTGTTACACACTCAAAATACATAATGTTAGCCACATCATTAGAAACAATAGCGGATGTAGCGGCTGAGATAAGGGAGATAATCGAATCCAAGAATCTAGCTGGAAAAATAGTCTTCGATATAGCAACACTAAAATATAGAGTCGTAAAAGAACTAGCCAGATACCCAAAAAACACATATGTCTCAACTATACACCCAATGTTCGGGCCAAACATTAGACAACCATGGAAATATACAATATTAATAATGGATATAGAAAACACTAAAGACGGTGGAGAGCACATAGAGAGAATATTAAAACCATTCGGATTCAATTTGGTGAGGGCCAATGTTGATATTCACGATAGATACATCACCTATACAATAGCCTTACCCTATCTATTAGGACTGATTTTTAAACATAGCCTGGAGAAAGCAGAATTAACCCATGTAGATATATATGGAGGGCCTTCTTACAACATATTCAAGAAATATGTCGAAGATGTAGTTAACAAAGATCCACAATCATTCATAAACGAAATCCTATCCAACCCCCACATAGAGCAATTACTAAGGAATATCAATTCAAGCATTAAACATATTATTTCAATATATCAGAGAAATAGAGATAGATAGCGAATCATATCAGGAGAATGTCCTTGGAGCTATGTACTAAATAAACTATACTCAATTCAGTTCTTAGGAGTGGACATAGTATGGGGGGGAACCAATCTATTCACGTGCCCCAACACTTGATAGCCTTTAACTAATTGAGGTTCACCCCACCGCCCTCAGTAACATTCTGCCCTTCTCAGTCAATACATATATCGATTTCTTCCTACCCAGACCAGTGCTTTTGGATAGCCTAATAAGCCCCATCTCCTCGAGCTCATTGAGATGCTGATATATTGTTGGTAGAGTCACGGCTATACCCTTAGATCTCAAGTACTTCATGATGCTATACCCATATTGAAAGCCTTCATCTATAGCCCTGATAATCTCTAATTTAGTGCGACCAACGGCGCTCCTATGAACCGTCTCCACCCCTAGCCTCCTCCTCGCACTCCTAGTCAATTCCCTAAATGTAGCAGGATCCTTTAAGCCATGCCCCGTCAAGATACATAGGACGCTCCGTGGAGACTCCTTCTCCACAAGATCTTTCAGCGCAGTAATGGTGGACGCAGCAGCTAACTCAACGATAAGACCCTCACATGTAGAGAGGAGCTTCAGCGACTCAACAACATCCTCGAAATCCACAGCCAACCCCATACCGTCGGACTCCCTAATTGCATATAATGCATGCTCCAAGTTAAGGGGCTCATCAACAGTTATCTCAGGAGCATACATCTTGAAAACATATCCATCGGAGCCATAAAGTGCATCTATAATCCTTGACGCCCCCTTAAATTGTACAGCCACGAGTCTAGGCACATAATCAATCAAACCCATATCCCTAAGCTCCTCAAAACCCTTAAAAATAGAGTATATTAATGCACCATTACCAACGGGCACGATAATATACTCGGGTAGGGCCCCACGTAAATCCTCATACACTTCAAATGATATGGTTTTTACACCCTCGACATAGAAAGGATTATCACTCATAACAGGATAAAAACCATCACCCTCCCTAAATGATCTATATATCTCGCTAACCGCATATCCAAATGACTCATATATACCAACATCACCACCGTACATCAGGATTTGGTAAAGTTTACCCCTCTCAACATTTTTAGGAACTAATATCTCACTATCAATACCTGCCTTAGCTGCATAGGCAGATATCGATACCCCAAGATTCCCAGGGGAGGCCGAGACTATCCGTCTATAGCCCCTATATTTTGCATAGGTTACTGCCACCGACACGCCGCGATCCACAAATGACCCGGTAGGGTTCCTAGACTCATCCTTCAGATATATATTGGTATCGAATCCATAGTAATCGGATAGTCTCGACGCCAGATAGATAGATGTATATCCCTCATACATAGTGACTGGGGGGATATTGAAACGAGGTATATATCCATATCTCCATATACTCTTAACTGAAGAATCAATTATCAAGTTCTCACTATTCACATCATCATACCTGAAAATCAGTGGCTGATTACAAGAATCACATCTTATCAAATTAGAATCAATATCAAAATATTTACTGCAGAATATACAGTAGAGCCTCATGATACTAATATATTGGGAATATTCTATATATAGGTTTTAGCCTAAATATTTATAACACACCCAATCAAGATACTACCCATGGACATGATAAATTACTACTTATCTATGCATGAAGTTGCGTTCGAGGAGTTAGTAGACTACTTCTACCGTCTATCTGAGATAGCAGATAGATTGAGGGATGAGGACAGACTATTCGAATATACTCCCCCAATGCCCAGGCTCACTAGAGGTAAATATGTAGCAGGTACAACAACGGTCAAACATGGGTTCCCTATATTTCAGAAATACGGGGTATGTATGGATGTTACCAACGTCGAGCAGGCCCAGGTAGCTGAGGAGGCCGGCGCCGTTAGCGTTATGGTCCTTGATAAACTACCATATGACGTAAGGAGAAGCGGTGGGGTCGCGAGGATGGCCGACCCAAAGGTGATTGAAGAAGTTATGTCACACATTACTATACCAGTGATGGCGAAGGTGAGAATTGGGCATTATATGGAGGCTAAGATACTTGAAGAACTGGGTGTCGATATGATTGATGAAAGCGAGGTATTAACCCCTGCCGACGACACACGACACATAAATAAGTGGCTATTTAAAGTTCCCTTTGTAAATGGGGCCCGTGACCTAGGCGAAGCCCTCCGTAGGATAACTGAGGGAGCCTCAATGATAAGGACGAAGGGGGAGGCCGGTACAGGTAATGTATCCGAGGCGGTCAAACATATGAGAATTATAAGGAGTGAGATCAATAGACTTTCTAAGATGGATATGGAGGATAGGATGAAGATGGCGAGAGAATTAGGCGTAGATATCGGTCTGGTCGACATCACAGCCAAGATACGCAGGCTACCAGTTGTAAATTTTGCAGCGGGGGGCATAGCGACCCCAGCCGATGCAGCACTAATGATGTGGCTGGGTGCAGACGGGGTATTTGTTGGATCAGGCATATTTAAGAGTAAGGACCCTATGCAGAGGGCCCAAGCCATAGTTCTAGCAACATCTATGTGGTATGACCCAGATAAAGTATTAGAAGCCCAGAAGATGATATCTGAGTCGAAGAGCATGGTAGGCATCGATATAAGACAGCTTAAACCAGAGGAACTAATGCAGACTAGGGGGATATAATATGAGGGTAGGAATCCTAGGACTACAGGGTGGAATATATGAACATCTATACCACCTAAAGAAGTCCTTTACAGAGCTGGGTATAGAGGGAGAGATAAAGGTAGTAACCGATAAAGGCGACCTCAACGATATCGACGGCATAATAATACCTGGTGGTGAATCAACAACCATCGGACGACTAATGAACAGACTTGGTTTAACAGAACCGCTCAGGAGATTCATAACAGATGGAAACACCACCCTAGGCATATGCGCCGGAGCCATATTGCTAGCTAAAGAGGCAGTCGATGCCAAGGTGGGTTCAGTCCAACAACCCCTACTAAACGTTATGAATATCAGAGCGATAAGAAATTATTTCGGGAGACAGAAGAATAGCTTCGAGACCCTACTAGAAATCAAAGGCCTAGAAGGCGGGCCATATAAAGCCATATTCATAAGAGCACCAGTCTTCCAGCCAATCTCGAACAAAGTCGAAGAGCTCGCCAAACTAGATGGAAAGCTAGTAATGGCCAGGGAAGAAAATATTCTAGTAACTAGCTTCCACCCAGAGCTAACCAGGGATAATAGGATACATAAAATGTTCATAAACATGCATATCAATGAGAAATAGGGACACCATATTAACAAAAGCTGATTACCGTATATACCTTGTCCATAAATATATATTTTATTAATACTAAAGTTTACATTGTAAATATAACACTGTTATTCTAATAGGTGTATAATCTTGAGGCCATACACGAATAGGAGCTTTCTATATTATCTAAGGACCGTATTTATCGATAAGATATTTACGAACATGGGTTGGCCGGAGTGGCTAGGGGGCATTCTACTCGCCCTACTTAATGTCTATTTCCTAGCCATAGCCGGAAAACCCTTCACGATATATGGAGGGTTTGAGACATGGGGTAGACACATCTATAGCACATTCAATTTGATGGCCCTCAAGGAAACACTATTCACAAATAAAACGAGCTTGGGAGACATAGGCCTATTCTTGGGAGCACTTGCAACAGCGGTCATAGCCGGAGAGTTCAAACTGAAGAGGAGTAGATTAACCGACTATCTAGAGGGGGCTGCTGGCGGAATACTTATGGCGATGGGTGTTGTAATGGCTTGGGGATGTAACTGGGGTGGATTCTTCTCAGCCATAATACCCTTAAGCCTCCATGGCTATGCAATGTTCATAGGCCTTATAATAGGCGGATATCTAGGCTTGATTTACGTGAGGTGGCGGGCCAGGAGTATCTTCTCAAACCCGGGAGAGCTAAATCTAGAGCTATTAGAAGCCCCTCCCACGGGTAGAAGGGAGATACCCTATGGATTCAAGGTATCCATTGTTTTCCTAATAGTCGCGCTTGTGTCGGGTTTAATATACCTAGCCTCAGGTGGCGGGATATATCTATCTATGCTATTCATAGGATTCGGAGTAGGGGTCGTCATCCAGAGGAGTAGATTCTGCTTCGCAACAGCATTCAGGGAATTGTTTGGCGGTGTCGAGATGAGGCGGGCAATTAGGCTACAGATAGGTATTGCTCTGGGCATCATATTCGGCGCCACGGGAGCCGCCATCCTTAAGTATATGGGCTTCGTCGACCCATCCGTATACGTTAAGTACGTCAGTATATCCAATGTTTTCGGCGGCATTCTATTCGGCTTTGGAATGAGTATAGTCGGCGCATGTGCATCTGGTAGCCTATGGAAGGCTGCTGAGGGGAATATGAAGACCCTTATTGCACTCATAGCAGCCGTATTATCTTATCCAGTGCTAAAACTACTCAGGCCAACTATAGTAGGGGCATTGAACCCTCCTAAGATATACATCCCCAGCATCCTCGGCTATGGGGGTGGCCTAATAGTAATATATCTATCTATGGTTGCTTGGATAATGTTCCTACTTTACTATGCATATAGGAGGGGGGTGAATGTATATGGTTAAGTTCTGGAAGAAGGGGGATAAAGTATATGTATTGGATGTAACTGGCTATACATGCCCATATCCAGTGATTTATATGAAGAATGCATTGGGGCGGATAGGGCCGGGGGAGACCCTTGAGGTAATATTCGATAATCCACCCTCATGTGAGACCCTACCAGAGGCAGCTACGGAAGATGGTCATGAGGTGGTTTCACTAGATAAGATCGGCTCCGGACTCTGGAGACTGATAGTTAGGAGGAGATGATGGATGAGCTATACGGAGAAGGTCAAGGAGATCAAGGAGATGATCGAGAGATATGAAGAGTTGGGGCTGAACCCCCTCTCCCTAGCCACTGGATGCGCAGTTAAGGTGGATCTTATCAGGGTTGTCTATCCGGCATTAAGAGACATCAATGAAGAGATCAGGGACAGTGGTCTCAAGATAATGCCGAGGGAGGATGCCGACATAGTGGAGACAAGTGATGAAGGCGTAGAATTATTGAGAGGCATATATCGATTAGGCAAGGAGACAGATCTACAGCCAGAGGAAATTAGGAGGATTAAGCCGGAGAGATGTATAGTATTGGTCCAGGTATACCAGAGATACGCCGATGACCCAGAGAAGTTTAGGGAGCTTCTCGAACCCATATACCTAAATCTGGCAAGAGCCGGATTAGAAATATATTTAGGTAAGGGACACAGCATCTCAACCCCATTCGAGAACGACGACTTCATCCTAATCGACTATATTAAAAGTATAGAGGGAGATAGGCATCAATATACCATAATAAATAATGATACTATCCATATAGTCGACCCAACCAATCCACCAACCGATTATAGACAGGTAGCTGGTGCACTGAGCAACTCACTAAACGACGTATTCATATTAGGTGGATATAGAAATATTAGGATTGCGCCGGTGGTTAACGCCCCCGATGATGAGATTAAGTCGGAGCTATGGAGGAATATTGAGAACTATGGATCCAGATATGGATTTGAGGTGATAGAGGATATCCAGCAGCCGTCGAGGGGGAGGCTCCTATTGGGCGCCACCGTCATGGCCGAGACGGATAGGGAGCCGCCAGTATTTTACCAATATGTAAGGCCAGGTATGAAAATTATAGCCTCGAGACCCCTGGGGGAGTTGGCCACAATCAATGTATATTTAGCCGCCATACTCAATGAGGCGATACATAGAGACTTGGAGGGCTTAGGCTACGACCTATCTAGAATAGAGAAGGATAAAGAGGAAGTATTCAGCCTCATTTCAAAGCCAAACATCGGATTCGCAAGGGCTATCCAGAGGTACCTACCTGAATACGGCTCGAATTATGACCCAGACGAACATATACTGGCTGCAACCGATGTAACTGGTCCAGGAATATACGTAATTTATGAGCTTGCAGAGAGGATGAATGCCAGATTAAGGATTGATAAAATACCGTTGCTGAAACCATTCTACTCACAATATGCATCGTCTAATTACCTTATGCTCAACGCAACCTCAGGGACAAATGGGGGGCATATAATAGTAGCACCAGATAACATTACTGAGGACATTATGGGTGATTTGAGAAGAGAAGGGTATCAGCCGATAGTATTGGGAGAAGTTTCGGAGGTAGGCCAGATTGGGGTGGAGATAACCCCGGAAGTAAAGAGGTATGTTAAGGACAGGAGGATATTAGAAAAGCTAATAATAGCAAACAACTAGATAGACCCAAGGATAGGAAGAATTTAAATCCCGTTGGAACGATTATTTAAATTATTATGTATTCAGCCCCACGTTGGATTAGGGAGATGTTTATCGAGAAAGCCGAGTTATTCCTCGAGATCTTAGATTTTATGTGGGAGAGGGCTGGGGCCGAGGCGGAGGCCATAACAAAACTTCTAGAAAAACTAAATGTAGATAAAGATGCCCGTATATTGGAGGTTGGTTGTGGAAACGGTAGGATATTGATAAATCTAGCGAAGTTAGGGTATAGGAATCTAGTAGGTATAGATATATCCCCAAAATTCATCAAGGATGCGGAGAAGAAGAAAGAGAAACATGGCACTAAGCATGTAAAGTTCCTAGTGGGTGACGTATTAGAGTTAGATAAATTATTTGGTAAAGGAGAGTTCGATATAGTGATGTTTGTATGGACCAGTGTGATTGGATATTATGGAGAGGAAGAGATCGATAAAGAAATCTTCAATAAAGTCAGATATGTGCTGAGAGATGGAGGCTATATGCTTATATTGAATTCTGCGAATAGAGACTTGATCCTAAGATTATCCGAGTATTATAGTGGGCCATACATAGCTGAATATAGAGACCTAACCGTGATAGAATATCCTAAATTCGATCCAGTTAGGTCAATAAATAAAACTAGATGGAAGTTTTATAGGAGGCTGGAAAGCGGTGACCTCAAGTTCCTGGATGAGGTGGAATATGAGATTAGGCTATACTCACTCCATGAATTGATTAAGATTGCTGGAGAAGCCCGATTTAACTATGTAGATGCATACGGCAGGTTATCCACTATGGAGGCCTTCTGGCCGACAAAGGGTGGCCTAAACATAGTCTTCAAAGCAACATAGTTATCTTCTAAAGCCCCTTAGCCTCCCTAACCAACTCAATTCTCCGGCAGGCCCCGCATACATCGCCGTAGCTCGGGCCTCCACATACCCTACATCTATTTGTGGCAACACCGGCCCCATATCTAGCCTCAATAAGGGGGATGAGTTTCTTTGTGAATACAGAGTAGAGTTGGAATTTGATATTTGGAGACTCCCTCTCCCACATATCCAGCAGCCGCTTCCTCCGTGTAGACCGGGCATCCACATAGTATGGGCAATCGATCCTCTTGACCGGGAGGTCATTGAACATGGCATAATAGAAGTTATCCCTCTCTGGACTCCTTATTAGAGGCTTTACTTTCCAGACTTGGCCAGGCACCTCAGGAGGCAGCACTGGCCTGAGCCTAGTCAACTCCTCAAAATTCCCAGTTATAAATTGGTTGAGCATAACCTCAACGGTATCATCTAGATTGTGGCCAGTAGCCAGGATATCTACACCTAACTCAGACGCAGCCTTCCAAAGCGCCCACCTACGTATATATCCACATACGGAGCATACCTTATTCCTATATTTAGTCAGCTCCACATCTGGTATAGATATGCCTAAACGCGAGACATAATCAAATACATGAATATCCACACCAACCGATTCTGCCAACTCCCTAGCTCTATCGAGGCTATCCCTAGAATATTCACCGATTCCATGATTGAGATGGATAGCAACGAATTCCTTATTGGGATACAACTTCTTCAATACGTATAATAGAGCCGCACTATCCTTACCTCCGCTCACACCCACCCCGATATAGTCCCCAGCCCTAAACATCTTATATCTCTCTATAGTATCAGCTACTCGCTTCTCAAAAAACCTATTGAAACAGTCTAGACACAGATACTCCCTGGAATAGGATAAGTATATCTCAGCCTTCTCAACTTTACACCTTCTACATATTCTAGGCATGGGATATCCCCATCCATTTAAGGAAAAGCCCACCCTATTATTAACCCGATACTATATATCTAAAAAGGATTGGTAAATACTTATCTAGCCCTCCATTCGCCTGGGATATATATGGAGAAGTATTGCTTCACCTCCCTGAATAAAGCCTCCTCCCTCCTAATCCATTCATGTATACCATCTGGAGACTCTGGATACTCCATATATAGCTTCCTAACCCTCCTCATCATCTTGAGGGCGTAGTCAAGGTCACGGATTATATGCCCCCCGCCTCTTAGATATGCCTTAAAGGCCCTCATATATTTCTCGAATCCGGATATCACGTCATCCTCATCCCTCGCCTTAGATAGCTCCCTAGATGTCAATAACCTATGCTTAATAACGAATTCAATATCGTCACTTGAATGGGCTTGTAGCATTATCCTAAATACATCGAGCCTCGCCTGCCTCAATCCATATGGGCTTGACATATATCCCTTCTGATACTTCCATAGAAAGCTTTGGCTATAGTCCCCAGCCTCAATAGCCTCGACAATAACTTTAGAAGCTAGATAGGCCCCATACATACCATAGCCGATGCCCTCTGCGGTGGCCGGGTCAATCATTATGGCTGAGTCCCCAACAGCAAGGAATCCATTGCCAACGAATACATGCCTGGGCCTCCTATTGGGTATTACCCACTGCCCCGCCTTAACAATCTTTCTCTCAGCCAGTAGGTCGGGCATCACCTCACGGGCATATAGGTCCACAAGATACTTCGGCTTAGGAAGCTCAACCCCACCCACTATACCATTACCATAGTTAAGCATATGGCCATCGCCTGACCATGGAAATAGCCATACATATCCCCCCGGAGCATATCTACTATGGAAATGTAGATGTAGATTATCAACATCCCAGATGGGTTTAGGTATCTCCACAACCTCCCTATAGGCAGGAATGATATCCCTCCTCTCAATAGACTTCTCAATCATCCACTTTTCAGGGGCCTTCTTCAGTAGCGTCGCTGTATAACCAGTTGCATCCACAACTATCTTAGCCTCTACACGCCTAACCTCATTCGACACCAAATCCCTATACTTCAGACCCTTAGCGACACCATCATCTATATATAGATCTATAGCCTGGGCGTCCCCCAAAACCTCCACACCAAGGCCAGTAACGGATTCAAGGAGCTGCTGACCATACCTATGCCTATCGACGACGTAGCCGCCACTTGTACTGACTATCTTCACTCCATACTTTAAGTTTGTGCCATAGAGATATATACCCTCAACACTCTTCCTCAAAGAATCGCCTGAAGGTCTAGGTAACCCGGTCTCTTGAAAATGATGCTCCGCGATAGCATCCCCACATATCTTATCACCTATATTATCCTTAGTACGTTTATCAAGTACCAGGATATCCAATCCAGCCCTACCCAATAAATAGGCTAGGGAGAGACCCGCTGTCCCCGCACCAGCTATAACAACATCGTACACACGAGTCATATAGACACCATCCCAATAGGCATATAAATCCACTTTGTTAATTCAACAAAACATCTAAATTATATAATAAAGGTTCTGCTCCTTCAAAATAAAACACAAACATAGATATTATTACATCTTCGTATAAATCAGGAGATAATCTAAGATTACCGGCTCAATAATATAATTTAATACTTATATAACAATGTTATATTATGAGTATTATATGGCCGATAAAATCGTTCTACAGCTGAAGAAGAATGGCCCTATACTTGTCATGAAGGATGGTAAGGTTCTCATGGCTCTCTGTAGATGCGGTGCATCCACTAATAAGCCATACTGCAGTGGCGACCATGCCAAAGTGGGGTTCGAGGCTGAAGAGGGGACTCTAGAGATTTAGGCCTTACCAAACTAGTACCTTCACACCCTTCTTTATCTTATTTGATATATATTCACCAACATACATGACGTCTATCCCTATATTGGATAGACTATCTGCAACTTCATAACCATCTGCTACAGCTTTACATGCAAGGATTTTTAATCCGGTCTCATTAAGTATATCCATCATCTTCTGCTGCAAGTCTCTATCCATCGCCACCTCCTTCTCTGATGGGCCGAAGAAGATGACCTCAACCTCATCGAACCATCCTCTCCTATATGCATTACCGGCATATAGGAGGGCGGTCAATATCTTCTCCCTATCCCTCGAAGCTATAATAATCAATAGGCTATCCAATCCATGCACCTCCCAATCCTAAATTATATAAATTATCTATATCCATTAGTCATAATATATTTCGGTGAGGATGGCTGATGGAGGATTTAAAAGATGTAATAGCTAGATTGGATGAGGATGAGGCTAGAGAGGCTGTAAAGATAATACATGATCTACTCCACTACTCACCGAATCTAGTTTACCACTACTATAGTCTCATACCACCGAGATATAAGTGGCCTCTAGAGAAGACGCGCTGGGGTCTGCCAAAACTCATTAAAAAGATGGATGGCCCAAAGATAAAGCTACCCAAGCCGGATCCAAGCCATTTTAAGAAGAGCCTTCCAGAAGCCTTGGTGGAGAGGAGGAGCGTAAGGAGATTCAGTAGAGAACCTCTTAGCCTAGAACTACTCTCAACTCTATTATATTATTCACTAGGCGTAAAGGGGAGTACGTGGGGCATCCCGTTGAGGATGTTTCCATCAGCTGGTGCTTTACAGCCGATAGAGGCATATATTCAGGTAAATAATGTTGAGGGGCTCGACGCCGGGATATATCATTATGAACCTGATGAGCATATGCTTATCGAGTTGAGAAGGGGGGATTTTAGGAGGGAGATGTACCTATATTCACTTCAGCAGGACCATGTTAGGGATGCCCCCCTAAACATTATACTTACAATTGTTTTAGGTAGGACTGAGAGTAAATATGGCCATAGGGCATATAGATACGCCCTACTTGATACTGGGCATGTTGGCATGAATATTTATTTAGTCTCAACCGCCCTTGGACTAGGGACATGCGCAGTAGGGGCATATTACGATAGAGATATAGATAGTTTAATCGGGGTCGATGGTATTGAAGAGCTATCCATAATAATTTATCCAGTGGGCTATCCAAAGTAGGATATAGCCAGTGATTTAGAATATATAGTTGAGCTCAGAAAGTTTCTGGAGCCTCTCCCAATTGACCTCTATAAATTTCTTTAGATTATTTAGTAGATGCTCATTTTCTGGCTTCAATAGGTGTCTGAACCTGCCCTGGATCCTAATATAATCTTCGATAGGCTTAGGCTTGGGAACCTTAACATTGATGGTTAGCTTACCATGATCTACCTCATATAATGGCCATAGCCTAGTCTGGACAGCGAGTCTAGCTACCTCTATTGATAATGCGCTATCCATCCTCCACCCGACGGGGCACGGGCTGTAGTAGTGGAAGAAAATTGGGCCTATCCCCCTATCGAGGTAGTCCGATGCCTTCGCGAACTTGTTCCACATATCGATTGGGTATGCGGGGTTTATCGTAGCTGCATATGGAATCCTATGGGCGATAACGATATCCATTAAACTCTTTTTATTCTCCGGCTTACCCGGTATCACCTTACCAGCCGGGCTCGTGGTCGTAGCCGCACCCAGGGGCGTGGCACCACTCCTCTGGATACCTGTATTCATGTAGGCCTCATTATCATAACATACATATATGAATCTGTGGCCCCTTTCGAGAGCTCCACTCAGGCTTTGGAGGCCGATGTCGAAGGTCCCTCCATCGCCGCCGAAGACAAGAACCTTATAGCTCTTCCAACCCCTCTTCCTCACCAAGGCCTTCACGGCTGCTTCGATCCCCGATGCGGTGGCAGCGGCATTCTCGAATGCATTATGGATCCATGGAATGGTCCAAGCCGTATGGGGATATAACGTGGTAGCTACCTCTAGACATCCGGTCGCGTTAACGACTACCTTCGGTCCCTCGACCGCCTTCAATGCTATCCTAACCATGGGTGGGATGCCGCATCCAGCGCATAGGCCATGTCCCGAGACGAAGTACTCCTCTCTAGGAATCTCGTTTAGCCTTCTAATAGTTTTAGCCATAGTTATCACCTCGGACCCCTATCCATACGATATCGACGTCGGTTTTTGAGGCCATTTCCAAGGCTTTCTCAGCATCCTCGGGCGTGAAGTCGCGGCCGCCTAAACCATATATGACATTTACCAAATGTGGATTCAACCCCCTCTTCATGAAGGTGGCGGCTACATCCATATAGAGCTGGCCACCCGGGCTTCCATAGCTGAAGCTCCTATCCATAACAATTATATTTTCAGCGTCCCCTACAGATTCGATAAGCTCCTCCTCAGGGAATGGCCTATATAGGGTTAGGCTGACTACCCCAACCTTCCTACCCTCACGCCTCCACTTCTTTACCATATACCTCATCGTACCAGCGGTTGACCCCAGGAGAATAAATACAGTGTCTGCATCCTCGGTATAGAGTGACTTTACCGGACTATAATCCCTACCACTAAACTCACCATACTCCTCAAATACCTCATTTATAACCTTCTTGGAGGAATATATCGCCTCAGCCTGCTGCCTCTTTATCTCCATATAATAATTCTGGAGGGCCAGCGGGCCATACGTAATTGGGTTGTCGGGGTCTATCGGGTTAACAGGCCTCCTTTGTGGAAGGAACTCCGAGACATCCTTGGAATCCCTAAATATATGTAGTGGCTCGACACTATGCGTCAATATAAAGCCGTCGAGATTCACGATCGATGGCAGGAGCACCCTCTCATCCTCGGATACCCTATAAGCAATTATAGTCAAGTCATATGCCTCCTGAACAGTCTCGGCGAAGAACTGGATCCACCCCGCATCCCTTGCAGCATATGCATCGTCATGGCTACAATGTATATTTATCGGGGCAGAGAATGCCCTATTCCCAATCGCCATCACGACCGGCGCCCTAAGGCTAGAAGTTATGTATAGAACTTCATACATTAAGGCCAAGCCCTGGCTAGCCGTAGCGGTGAATACCCTAGCCCCGGCTAGAGAAGCCCCCAAAGCAGCCGATAGAGCGCTATGCTCCGATTCAACGGGTATAAACTCGGCATCCAACTCACCGTTATGCACGAATTCACTCAGCCTCTCCACAATAATTGTCTGGGGGGTGATGGGGTATGCGGATATTACATCAACATCGGCGTGCAACACGGCATATGCAACAGCCTCATCCCCATTCAATCCAGTCCTAACCTGCCTTATTGTAACCGACATTACATACCACCCTCCTCAACCATATCTATAGCCTTCGTTGGGCAGACATTGGCACATATACCACATCCCTTGCAATATCTATACTCAACATCTACATAGTCATTGTCTAGCCTTACAATACTATTATCTGGGCATGATACCCAACACATTAGGCACTTAATACATTTATCCAGATGTATGACAGGCCTATGGCTCCTCCACGTACCAGTCTCAACCCACATCGATGTACCCGGCTTATCTATGACGCCTCCGGGTGGTAATTCCCTCCAGGTAGACGGCCATCTAGGCAAGCCTCTTCACCTCCTTAGCCCCACGTCTCACGGCCTCTATATTCATCTCCAAAATCTCACCACCAAATCTAGAGGACATAGCAGTATATACGGAGTCGAGGGAAACTATCTTCGTTGCCCCAACCAATGCACCTAGCATAGATGTATTATAGATAGGTCTACCTAGGGTATCCAGCGAGATCCTATATGCATCAACGGTAAAGACTCTATACCTCCTAAAAACATCAGGTATATCTCCCGAATGATGATTTATTACTATCAATCCATCATCCTTCAGACCCTCCACTATCATATCGCTGTAATTGATGAGGGTCGGGTCGATGACTACTACTATATCTGGGTTTAGGACACCATATCTTATCTCGATCTCCTCATCATCAATCCTTGTATAACTCCTAACCGGGGCGCCCCTCCTCTCTGGACCGAACTCTGGGATATGGATCGCATACTTACCCTCGATGATCGCAGCCTGGCTCAAAAGCTGGCTACTCGTAACTACACCCTGCCCCCCTCTCCCATGCCACCTTATCTCAAGCAATCCCACCACACTCCAAATATGTAAATAAAGCATATTATATTAGACAATGATTGATATAAACTTTGTATGTAGACCAATTAAGAATATATACTTTAATCTTTCCTTTTTACAATCCATAGTAATATGGCGACTGCTACAACCAATATAAATGGGAGGACCAAGATACCATAATCTATCCACGGTGTGGAAGGCTTACCCTCAACTTCTATAACCTTCCTCTGTATATCAAAACCCTCCTTCTCAATATCTACTATGAAACTGGCGCTCGGTAATCCAGATTTTATAACTGCTCTATAACTGCCTCCACCAATATACTCAGCCCTAGTACCATTAACCAGTATAACTGCATCCGCGACAGGCTCCCCATCAGACTCGTATGTAAGATTCACCGTGACTATATATGCATCATCGCGGTAAGTGCCACTAACATCGACCTCAATATAATCTAAGATAATATTAATAGTATCGGACTCAAACACCTTCACACTATATATTGGGTCATCAATCGAGTCGACCGCCAGTATATGGAGACCCGGCTCTGGGGAGGTGAAGCTTATCTTGAAAACACCCTCCACCACACTATATCTTGAGCCCGAGACATATATGTATCCATTGAACGGCTCCTTAAGAACTCTATAACTTGCATAACCCTCGATCCATAGTTTTCTATTCGCCTGAACCCTGTCCATCCCTACCGGCTCAAAAGTTATATCAATGATATCCCATGCAATACTTATATTATAACCACTGAAATTACCTATACTCCTCTCATACTCACCAAGAACTGCATATACATGTTTAATTGAGATGTTTTGGAGCATCGGCCGGCTCGGTGAAGAGAGCCTAATCACCCCATCATCCAGATACATTACAGAACCATTACCCAAAGCAATTAGTAAATTGGTGTAACTTGATCCATTGTGAACCCATCCCACATCAATATAGATATTCAGTTCTTCGCCGAAATCAGCGACAATCATTGCCGAGAGATTCCCTAATTCAATATAATTATCCAAATCTACTTTGAGTCCTCTAAAGACAAGGTCTGAAAAGACGACTTGCAACTGTATCGGAACCTCTTCATATAGAACGTTATATCTTAGTTTAGCCTCGAATATAGCCTTGCCATAAATATCTTGGCTATATACATCCTTGAGGATAATAAAACCTGACCCATTAACCAGTATGTTTAGAATCTGGGTCTTATTAATATAGAGTGGTGTCGCGAAGAGACCACCCAAATAACTAATATTAAGAGATACATATTCCCCAGGCCAATAGATATCTCTGTCGCTAAGGATATCTAAAGAGGTATTGTAGAAACCTAAATATTCGCTACTCATTGCATTCGATATGACCGCTGTATATATACTTCCATACTCATCCCTAACATATATTTTTAGAGAAGCCATTCCCTGCCTTACATCATCGACCTTAGCATACAATGTAACTAGATTGAATAGGAATAGATTGGTGCTCGACATAGATACATCTAGGCTCTCCCAAGTATTACCATCGTCCCAACTAATCCACATCCTACCTGCCCTGATATCGCCGCTGCTAAGGAATGATATAGATATAACATATCCGCTTGAAACAACGATCGGTATATTGGCCCTTATAAGTGTGGGAGGCGGGATGAAGCCCATAGTGGTATCGAATATAAGCTCAGACTCAATCCAACTATACATTGGATAACTCAGATTATATTGGGACCTAACTCTATAGACGCCATGACCAAGTTTCCTCAGCGTATATCCATGTATATTGAAATCATCCTCCTCTGAAGAGCTATATATCAAGCTTCCATTGAAGAATATCTCCTGCCTAGAGACTCCATCAGCGATCACGTTTGTAGCCTCTATGGATGTAGCCAGCAATGAAGTAATATTTATATAGGGCGTCCCATTATCGAAGAGGTCACTCCTCACAACCGTCGATGGCATGTAAGGCGGAGCTAGAATCCTAACCCTATTTATGAGGTCCGTAGCAGGGTCGAAGACCACCACGCTCCTAAATGCAATCTTATCACTATCGAGGGAAACCAGACCGACTCTATCCATACCAGCAACAACATTTAAGTTAACCCTATACTCACCCCCCTGATACAGGGGCGTTATTATAATATATGTATAGTCCATGTGGGGTGGGAATACAGCCAACCCTCCATACATTACGTCCCCATCCAACTGTGACGCCGTATCTATATAGTATGTGGATAATGGAGGAACCGATAGGGATCCTGGGTTAGAGGAGAAACTCCAAGTTACCGAATAATAATCCATTATGTAGTCGATGAAATCATATGGGTTCTCATCAAAGTATCTAGGTACAACTAAGTACTGTATATTTAGATATATCTTGTTTCCAGCCTCATGCGAGAAGATCACCCTAGTATCGTTATTGATGTCCCATAGCCCCCCTAAGAATAGCGTTATAGACTTATCCCTAGCTATCTCTATCGAGGTTATTGTGAAATATGGTAGCTCTATACCATCACTAAAAGACCTTGGTATCCCGGAAATACTGGCTCCATCGAGTCCAAATGGAATATTGTAGACTCTCTTTGAACCCCCGATTAAAACCTCCCTACTTCCAATATACAGTGGACCCACTATATATTCGGTATCACTATCATTTAGGCCTATTGCTAATAATGTGTAGTTACCTGGAGGGAGGTTGAACCAGGCATAGTATCGGAAGCCGCCATCCTCATAATATTTATAGCCGGAAGGCAGGTATATCCTGTCAGGGACGTCGGGCTCATAAGCTATGAATATACCATCCAGGTATCCACGGTCTATAGTGATGTTTGTAATTAATTTAGATAGGATGGCAATAGAATATAC
>WAMZ01000014.1 GCA_015522055.1 Candidatus Geothermarchaeota archaeon | reverse complement strand
GACTTACTAAAGCTGACTTATCAATCCGTATATTCTTAGCAGCACCGATAGATGATGCTAGAAGAGTTATACTATACCCTTGGCACAGCACCATGATCCCCCTCAATAGCCAACCCCCATACAATAGTCTCAATTCTAGTGCGGTTAACGATGCTACATATATAAGGATATAGAACACAATAATGGGGATGTATGAAAATATCACACCGATAAATAGATTAAGGTGCCCACCACCCCTCCTAAATAATACGGTAGATAATATGTCCGAGAGGAACGTGACAAATAGTATAGAGCCGATAAAGTATATATATGAATCAATCAATCCCCCCGGCATATCGACTGGTAATAAAAGTATAGGCCTGAAGCCACTCAAGAAACTCAGATACCCACCAAATAACAAGATAATCCCTACGTCAACGAGGTGTCTATATGGAGATTCATATATATAATAGAAAAAAGCCTTGGGAAACAGTATCATAGATAGGATACGTGCCATGGGGCTAGGCTGGATAGATGCATCACCAGGAATCTGAGGCGCCTCATCCCTCGTTATCGCCCGATAAACCTCGAGCCCCAACTCTGTTAGAACATACTCCTTCTTATCATTTTTTGTTACTAAATCCCCCAACAGACTAAGATGGTAATATAGCTGGCCGGGACCTATATTAAGGAACTCCTTCAAATCCTTAGCTCTAAGCGCCCCATGCTCACCCAAGAGTAGAATGATCTCCCTCCGAATCTTATTACTGAGAGCCTCGTAAATATCTGATCTACCACTCATCTTAATGCCATACATAGAATTAAAAAGTATATAAATAATTAGATGTCGGAGGTTGGGTCTAAAATATGCTAGGATAAGAACTATCCCAATCAATATTTCACTGATTATTCCAGATGGCATTCTCTAACGAATATACATATTCTTGTAAATTTTGAATAATAAAGAGAATATAAATTAACTTATATGTGTAAGATTATGAGGGGCACATATCCCATACCTAGGATTACAGGTATAAAGGAGTTAATACTAACTGCCCTAGGTAAGTTAAAAGCCGATACCGTACTGAAGGGAGGTATACTCGTAAATGTCGATTCGGGTGAGGTACTGGAGAATATAGATATTGCAATAAAGAATGGGAGGATAGCCTACTTAGGAGACGCGGAACACTGCATAGGCAGTGAAACCAAGGTAATCAACTTGAGAGGTAGATATGTGGCCCCAGGCTTCCTAGATGCCCATATACATATAGAGAGCAGTATGTTAACCGTCAGCCAGTTCGCCAAAGCGGTATTACCCCATGGTACAACAACAGTGTTCGCCGACCCCCATGAAATTGCCAACGTATTAGGCATGAAGGGAGTCAAGCTTATGCTCGACGAGGCGAAGAACCTCCCACTTCGAGTCTTCATCACAGCACCTTCCTGCGTACCCGCGGCACCAGGGCTTGAGACACCAGGTGCAGTATTAGGACCGGAGGACGTGGAGGAGATGCTGGGTTGGGAAGGTGTAATAGCGCTCGGCGAGATGATGGACTTCCCTGGCGTACTAAACATCAAGGATGATGTAATACATAAGATAGAAGCTTCACATGAACTCAATATGCTGGTCGAGGGGCACGACGCGGGTCTAGAGGATAGGGAACTGGTCGCCTACGCCGCGGCCGGGATATCCTCATCCCATGAGTTAACTACAAAGAAGGATGTGATAAACAGGGTTAGGCTCGGTATGTATGCATATCTTAGGGAGGGGTCGGCATGGCTAGATGTCCATGAGACAATAAAGGCAGCCACCGAAGCAAAGCTGGACACAAGGCATATGTGCCTAGTAACCGATGATAGGGAGGCAGATACCCTACTACATAAAGGGCATATAGATGATGTGATAAGGAGAGCCATCGAAGAGGGCGTCGATCCAGTAACCGCCATACAAATGGCTACACTCAACCCCGCCCAACATTATAGACTCGACCGTCACATAGGTAGCCTGGCACCATCTAGGTTAGCCGATATCGTAGTATTGGATGACCTTACAAGGGTAAAGGTTAAAATGGTTCTGGTTGAAGGCAGAGTAGTTGCGGTAGATGGGAAGATGGTAGTCAATATCCCAGAATATAAATATCCTAAATGGAGTACATCGACAGTAAATATACCTCGGGAGTTGAAGCCAGAAGACTTTAAGATAAAGCCCCCAAAGCCTAGGGAGCCGGCCCATGTAAGGGTAATAGTTGCACATGAAGGCAGCGTATTAACCACAACAACTGTAGAGGAGCTAAAGACAGTCGACGACGATACTTTAGCCGACCCGGATAGAGATATATACAAGCTTGCCGTCATTGAGAGACATAGAGGTACTGGGAACATCGGCCTAGGCTTCGTAAAAGGATTCGGTTTTGATATAGGCGCCGTAGCCTCAACCATCGCCCACGACAGCCATCACCTCATAGTCATGGGGACCAACAATATGGATATGGCAATGGCCGCAAACATCATTAGGGAATCAGGTGGTGGGATAACCACTGTAAAAGATGGCCAGATATTATCTCTAATCGAGCTCCCCATAGCAGGCCTCATGTCAAACCGACCATTCGAGGAGGTGGCCGAGAAGTTAGACAGAATGTACCAGATATGGAGGGAGTTGGGATGTGGCTGGAGAGCCCCATTCATGACACTATCACTCCTAGCACTACCCGTGATACCAGAGATAAGGCTAACGGATATGGGATTGGTAGATGTAGTCAACCATAGATTCCTTGATCTATTCGTAGAATGAATAAATTAAATAAATAATGTGGTGAGGGGTCAGTAAATAGATAGCCTGTCCATCGGATATACAACTGCCTCCTTGATATTGCCTAGTTTAAGGAGGGACTGCACCACCCTCGATACACCAATGCCACAGCCGGAGTGGAGCATGGGGTTCTCAATAGTCCTCCAGAACTCTAGATACCAGTCCCAGTCACTGACGTCCCCACCATACTCGATAAGCATCCTATACATATCGCTCTCCACAAGCCTCTCATAAAGCCTTTTATACCTATACTCCCTCTCAGCCGAGCCCACAGACTCGCCCACAAATGGCAGCTCGAGGTCCGCGCTAATCACCTCACTAGGGTTCTCGGGATCCTCCCTCATGTTAAAGAACTTTAGGTGCTTAGGCCAGTGGGTGACGAAGGTCGGGCCGAACTCACTGGCAATAACCTTTTCATGGACATGCTTCAAGTCATCGCCATACTCCAAGTTGAAGCCCTTCTCATTAAGAAAGTCTATGGCATCCTTATACCTCATCCTCTTAAACGGCGGCTTGAATTGCTCCAGCCAACCACCATCCACACCGTATTTCCTAAGTATATCCTGCCTCTCCTCCGCGACCCTCTCAACACCCCAGTAGATAGTATACTCTATATGTCTAAGCAGCTCATCGAAACCACCAACATGCTCAAACTCGAATAGCGAGAATTCTGTAAGATGCCTATCATCAACCTCAGGCTCCGCCCTGAAACTCCTAATCAATGTATAGACACGCCCCGTATCGATGAGCTGGGATAGTATCTCGAGATGGAGCTGGGCAGTCTGGGTTAAATAAGCCCTCCTCCCGAAGTAGTCTAGGTAGAACATCGTCGCAACATTCTCACACGCACCAGTAGCCTTGGTGATATGAGGCACCTGAACCTCGATGAAGCCCTGAGAATCCATGTAATCCCTAAATCCCTTCAAAAGAGAGGCTTCCACCTTCGCTATATTCAACCTATGGCCCAGATCCATAGTATCAGAGGAAGAGGTGAAGCCCTTACAAGAGATAGTTAATATCAGAAATAAATATTCTTTACATACAAATGAAAACAAATTTATATCCAAATAGTTACATAATGATACAGCTCAATACTTAAAAATACGCCTCTAGAATTTATCTATTAGCCTCGATGATATGAGGCCGGTATATAGGAGGCCTCTGTGCCGATGAAGATAGGTATGCTTGGTTGAGAGGCTACCTCAAACAGCTCCATAACAAACCAGTATATATTTTTAATAAAGAAGGCTCTTAAGCTAATTTAATATAAACTTATATTGTCACCCGACCAACGACAAGGTGTATATCATGAAGTTTGCCAGGAGATGCAGGCCAGGCGATAAAATCCAGCCAAGTGGCTATAAAGTAGCGATAATAGGGGCTGGTCCAGCCGGCTTAGGTGCTGCCGGAGAACTGATTTGCTACGGCCATGAAGTCCACGTATATGACATGCTTCCCGAACCCGGGGGCCTACTAATATTCGGGATACCAGAGTTTAGGATACCCAAAAACGGTGTAAGGAGGGGAGTAAAAGAATTAGTAGAGCTCGGCGTCAACTTCCACCTAAATACAAAGGTAGGCGTAGATATAGAGTTCGACGAAATACTTCGCGAGTTCGACGCGATCCTAATAGCTACAGGCACATGGAAAAGCAGGAGGCTGAAAGTCCCCGGTGAAGACTTACAGGGGGTTTACCACGCCCTCGAGTTCATAGTAGACTACCATCTATATAAATATGGATACTCAAGTGAAGAAGTCAGGCTTAGTGACAGAGTAATAGTAATAGGAGGTGGATTAACCGCTGTAGACGCATGCTACTTGGCAAGGGAAGCCGGGGCAGATGAGGTATTCATATTCTATAGAAGGACGAGGGAGTTTGCACCCGCTGGGGTCAGGGAATTCAACAAGCTTGAGGAGAATGGCTTCAAGATATACGAGTTGACACAGCCCATAGAATTTATAGGTGAAGACGGAAAACTCAGGTATGTAAAAGCTATAAGGATGAAGCTAGGGGAGAAGGATTCATCCGGTAGGCCCAAGCCAGTCCCGATAGAGAACTCAGACTTCACAATAGAGGCCTCCGCTGTACTGGTCGCAGCCGGAGAGATTGCTACACCACCCTTCATAGACGAAAAATATGGCATTGAGCTTACCAAGTGGAATACAATAAAGACAGATAAGGAGTACAAGACTACTAGGAAGGGTGTGTTCGCCGCCGGAGACGTGGTTACAGGACCATCACTAATAGGCCCGGCACTAGCCAGCGGCAAGAAGGCGGCATTATCCATACATAAATATTTGACAACTAAGGAGTGGAAGTGGGTAGAGTAGAATCCATATAGGTAAACTATCTTTATAAACCAATATTATGCAAATAAAATTATTAGTCGGGCCCGTGGTCTAGCGGCTATGACGCCCGCCTTACGCGCGGGAGGTCCCCGGTTCGAATCCGGGCGGGCCCACCAATATACACTACTCCACTTCGACCTTCTCCCTTTTAGGCCCTCTATCTTCTTCCAAACGCCTCTCCAACTCTTCTCTCCTAACCCTAATTAACTCCTCAATACCCTTCAATACCTCAACCCTAGCCCTTATGAAATGCTTTAAAGCAGACCTATACCTCTCGGGGGTAAGCCTATACAGCCTATCCTCAATCTCATCCAATAGACTCAATATACTATCCCAATCATCCCTACCCGGCATCGGCACCATCCTCCTCAATAAATATTAAGTGAAGCCTATTATTTATCAACCTAGCCTTCGCAAGCCTCATCTTATAGGTGATAGCGGGAAGGGGAATAACTAGTGTCGTCGGCCCCATATCGGTATACAGAGTCACCAGTAGTTCATCACCTATACGCTCAATCTCTATCTCATCCCTATCCACATGCCTAATTGGGTACACAATCTCCAACTCACCATCGCCATGCCTAACTTCTATACCACCACCTCTATAAAATACCTTAGATGGGTCATCCTCACCATATATCTCCCTAGCAGCCTCCATCAACATATCGATACCCTTAAGCTCCCTATCGAATAGCCTGAGCCTCCTAATGGGGACTGGATGAAATATACTCTCCATATCGTTTAGGAGCCTCTCCTGAGTAGATAGCCAGCCAGATAGATATGTATTCTCCAATGAATCGGGCAAAACCTTATTCACAATAATTAGATCTGGGTTCAAGCCATATAGAAGGGTCTGGATATAAGTCCTCCTAGTATTATTGATGCTGAAGGAATCCGGGTTCGTCACAAGCCTCACACTCGTCACATTATGATCAAGCAGCAAACCCTTTATCCGGTCGATCCTCTCAACAAGCTCGATCCCCTTATCTATACTCTCCCTATCTGGGGCTGGCAGCCCTACAACAGGCTCAAGCAACTTACTCATACTGGCGATCGGGGAAGCCAGCTTAAGTATACGCCTACTAATCTTGCCCATCAAAGCAGGAATATATAGAAACCTTAAAGCCTCACCGCTGGGAACCATATCAACAACTATACATTCGAATCCCTGTCCATGTATAACCTCATCCAATTTCAAGATCGTCGCTATCCCAGTCATCCCCGGCATAGCCGCCAGTTCATATGCTATAAGCTCATCCACACCCCGACTCCTAAATATCGAGGCTATATAATCCATGAGGACACCATAATGCTCAGCAGCCTCCTTAACCGGATCCACATTAAGGGCATATAGATTATCCCTAATCCTAGTAATATCTCTATTAACAGTGGTCTGGAAAGCGTCGCTAAGTGAATGGGCGGGGTCAGAGGATATTATAAGAGTATCATACCCCAACTCAGATAATAGTAGAGAGGTAGCCGCAGATATAACCGACTTCCCAGTACCACCCTTCCCAGTGAAGAAGAGTATCCTATCCACACTCATGGCAACATACAATAATTTAGATATAACTATACAAAATGAGATATATTCGGTGGATAACAGTGATATTTCCTACTTAGTCGGTATATAGGCACTAGACCTAGTTGCACCGACACCAGGCTGCCCATGCCTAACCTCTTTAATCGTTATCGCGAACTCACCAAGCCTCCTACCTATCATCTCGGGCTTAATCTCAACAGGAACATACTCCTTCCCATTATATACATGTATGGTTAACCCAACCATAATCGGTAATATAACCATCTCACGTACATGCGTCCTAATAGGCTTATTATATTTACCCTCAACAGCCTTCCTAACCTTCTCGAGGAGCTTCTTCCCCTCAGGGCCGAAGTTCCTCCTAAGCAAATATCTCCTCTCCTTAGCGGGCACAAGCCTAGCGAAAGACTCTAAACTCATCTTCTTAAGCTCCTCCAACGTATATCCACGATACCTGAACTCCTTCCTCACCATCTCAGAACACCAATCTAAATCAAGATATAAGAACTATATAAATACTACCTCTTCCTCCTCCCAGTCCTCCTAGCACCGAAACTACCCACCTTAGCACCAGGTGGAGCATTCCTAGGCACAGTCTTAGGCTTACCAACATGCTGGTGAGAACCTCCTCCAAACGGGTGGTCAACAGGGTTCATAGCCACACCCCTAACCCTCGGGAATCTCTTTGGAGCCTTAGCCTTCATCCAATGATACTTCTTACCCGCCTTCAGGAAAGGCTTGTCAACCCTACCACCAGCAGCAATATTACCCACCACAGCCCTCGCATCGGGATTAACGACTATACTCTTGCCCGACGGTAGTAGAACCTCTATACCATCAGCAGTGGGCCCAATTATCTGGGCATAGGTACCTGACGCCCTAGCGAACTTACCCCCGTCGCCAGGCCTCTTCTCAACATGAGAGATTATAGTCCCAGGTGGAATATCCTTAATCCTCCTAATATCGCCAGGCCTAACCTCACCCTCACCATAGATACTTATCTCCTGACCAACATACATACCCTCAACCGCATTAATATAGAAGACCTTCCCCTCCTTGGTACGGAGCATAGCGAGTGGAGTCCCTCTACCCGGGTTATGCAGGATATCCATCACAACCGCTGTAGTTGGCCCCTCAAACTCAGGTATAAATGCAGGGGCCACACTCCTACCACTAGACCTAAATAGGGGAGACCTCCCCTTCCTCTGAGCAAGTATACGCTTACCCACCACACACCACCTCACAATATACCTAGAGATGTAGCCACCTTCAGAGCATCATCAGTATTGTAAAACGTGATGATTGCCTTCTTCTCCCCCCTATGCGTATTCATTATATTAACCTTCTTAACCTTAACACCGAAGTATTCCGATATAAGCTTCTTCAGTAGAGGCTTAGTGGCCTTCTTATCAACTATCAAAGTAACCTTATTCTCCCTCTCAACCATCAATACACTCTTCTCAGTAATAAGTGGATACTTGACATATCTATAGAACTCCTCGAGCCTAGCCACTGCCGACCACCCTCAAAACCTTAACATAAGGCGTTAGACGCTCAACAACCCTATTCAATGCAGACTCAGTCCATACAGTCAGCCTCCCGGGTACACCGCCGGGGGCCAGATGAATAACAGAAACATCGTCCGCACTCACGACATCCACGCCAATAATATTCCTAGCAGCTCTATAAATCCCTCTATCCTCAGCATAGACAATCAGGGGCCCCTTCCTCACACGCTTACCACGCCCCCTCCAAGAAGACTTGCCGCCACGCCTCTTTACATTCTCTTTAACCCTATTAATATCAGGCTCCAAACCAAGTATCTTGAGAGTCTCCATCAATACACTAGTCTTCCCGATGGTCTCCAACTCATCACTAACTACCAATGGAATATACAATACCTCATCGACAACATGCCCACGCCTCTCAACAAGCTCCCTAATACCAGTCGCGGCAACAGCATATGCCGTGGCCAACTTAACCTCCTTCCTATTAATCCTCTTATATATCTTCTTCTCAGGTGTAGTCACATGCGGCCTACGCCCACCCCTAGCCATCGTCACAATCGCGGCGGTGCCCCTTAATGGCCCATGCTTAATCCTAGGGACCCTAGCCAAGCCCAATCCAACACCGAAGAACTCAGCCGACTTATCCCGCCCAGCCCTAGGATATCTACCCTTTGGCTGAAGCCTATGGGTAAACTGGTGTACAAAGACTCTATGTATGATATCCTCCCTCACCCCAATCCTAAATACCACTGGTGGATCCAGCTCCTTAACAACCGTTCCAGCCAAATCATATACAGGGATCTTCGTAGACATCGCTCAACACCCTTTTAATGTGGAGGCCTATATACATAGGTGATATTAACCGGCTTCATCAACTCCTCATCAACAGGCCTAACCGTGAACCTCATCTTAATAAGTCTCTTGGCGGGGCCTGGCACCGAGCCCTTAAGCATCAAATACTTAGACCTAAGCACACCATATCTTCTGAAGGGCCATAGACCCTCCTCCTGCTCAGCATCCCTAATATCAAGAATCTTAATATGATATATAGTCCTACGATGGAAGCCCGTCTGGCCAGCGAGGGGAACAGTGTATCTAGTCGCTGAAGGCTTCCACGGACCGAGGGCACCCGGCTTCCTCCTAGCCTTCCTAGCCTTATGAGAAAGCAGTTTAATACCCCACCTCTTAACAGGACCCTGGAAACCCTTACCCTTGGTAACGGCTATAACGTCAACTACATCGCCGGGTTTAAATACCTCGGTCACATCCAGCTCCCCACCCAGCTTATCCACAGCATACTTGAACTGCTCCTCGACACCACCACCGCCACCAAGCTGTAACTCGAAGACCTCGGGCGTCTTCTTATGGATACCCGCTTTTATAGGCTGGGTGGAGACCAAAAGCCTAATAATCTTAATCATATCCAGATTCTTCTCAATCTCCTCGAGATTCAACCTCGATGTAGCAGTCGATAAAGTGACTATCCGCCTCCTAACAAAATCCGGAACCTCCTCGGCATAAGCAGTCTTAAACAACCTGAGCCTATTGAATACCTCATCGACAACATACGCATTAACCCCCAAAACAAACAGGGGAGGAGTTTCAACAATTGTTACAGGGGCGAAAACCTCCTGACCAACATATGGACTATATTTATACTCCTCAACATAATATACATGGGTCATACCAGCCTTATAGCCCGCGAAACCCAGAGGCTTAACCTCCACACTCTCTATAGAAGGCCAGAATTTAATAGTGGGGTTTAGAGACCTAGCTCTCTTTCTAGGGCTAAAAGCCAGCGACCCCCTCTTCGGCGCATGCTTCTTCCTAGCACCCATCAATAAATCCCTCCAGACACTCCACTCTCATAAATCTACTAAACGGTAGTATATAACTCTTAAATAACTGTTAAACTAACTAAATAAGGAAATATTTAAATCCTCACTAGATACCTAGCCAGCCTATATAAGCTCGGATAAAGCCCTGATAGTTGATAAGGCGATGGCAACCGCCTCCTCAACCCTAATAGTATCTGTACCCTGGTCGGTAACAAGATTAACAAAGTAATCAAACACCTCTTCCGGTGAGACGCCGTAATGCCCCAATATCTCACGCAACCCATATCCATGGCTACCAAAGACTATCAGGACATCCTCAGACCTATCCAGATCCCTAGCCAACCTATCCCTAACCTCATGATACAAAACACCATATTTAGATGTACCTATCTTCAAGCCTCTGAACTTATCTAAAAAGACTGGGAGCCTCACCTTAACCCTAACAACCTTATAGCCAGTATATATGTCTGTGGCCAATACACCCCTAATATACTTACCAGTAACCTTCTCAAGCCTAACTGCATATATACGCCCCATTATCAACTTACCCTCAACCAAGGCAGGCTTATCCAAACCAACATCTAGAACCGTGCCCTCCCTACTATATTTAACCGGCGTCCCGAGCCTAACATCCGGCAACTCAAGATCCTTGATAGGCCTCCATTCCTTATACACATCAAGATTTATGGGTGGAGCTATACCAACATAAGATAGATCCCTATCTATTGGAAATAGAACCTTCCTAAGGTAGGGTGGTGTAGCCAGATACCTAAGTATCTTAGTAACCTGCCTACTGGACTCCAAGTCAGGGTCCAGGGGATCCCTGTATAGATATATATATTCAACTCTATAGATACTGCAGAACCTAGCTATGGATGCAGCTGCATATGTACGCTGGATGAGTGAATCGAAGTTAGATGTAAATGACGATGGTATAGCGACTGCCAGCCTCATACCTAATCACTAAACACATATAAAACCATAGCTAAATATCTACTCTCTAGCCTCGGCCTCCCTCAATATATCGAAACCCCTACTCGCACCGATTACATCGGCGCCAGCCTCAACCAACTCCATAAACTTATCCAGCGAAGCCACACTACCAGCAGCCTTTATACCTATATCCGGGTCAAGCCTAGACTTGATAAACCTAACATCATCGGACTCCGTCCCCCTAGGGCCATAGCCAGTCGAGGTCTTGATGAAGTCAGGCCTAACCTCATTAATAACGCCGATGGCCGCATTAAGCTCCTCCCTATCCAATAAAGTAACCTCAACGATAGTCTTCAGCACTATATCCTCCCCCCAGTCCCTAACCCTTGTCACTATAGCCCTAGCCTCATCCCTAAATTTATCGAGTTCCCCCTCCTTAATGTAAAATATATTTAATACTACATCTAATTCATCGGCCCCAGCC